>CAYOOH010000045.1:0-7636 GCA_964405545.1 uncultured Candidatus Saccharimonadales bacterium
AGAGGCCGCAGGTTCAAATCCTGCCCCCGCTACCAAGTAATTATTCTCATCAAAAAGAACCGCCACCCGGCGGTTTTTTGATTGCCGGCAAAAACAAGTCAGAACCTCAACTACCTCACTTCCTCGCCCGCCGCCAATTCGCCAAGTAACCAATCGTTGCTTCTCTCGTTACAGCCGGAAGTTGACAAGTAAAAGTTTTATATTAAAATAACACACACTCCACCTAGTTCTCGGGAGGAAATGTGCCTAACCTTGCTATGACCTTCGACGATTTCTCCGCCACCGGTGGGCTCAGGCTCGTCCGGACCGACCGCGTCAACATCCTGGCCCCCGATGGCAGTCTGGTTGCCGGTCCGCTGACCGTAGCGCAGCTGCTCGTCACCCTCGGCGACTGGATCGAGCTGGTCGATGACGATGGCAACCCTTATATCGAGGGCAACATCACCACTCAGTGCGACAATCCTGGTCCCTCCCGCCCGCGGCCTGGGGGGGTTTATTTCGCGCGGCTAGCGGCATAACTCCCCCCCTCCCCCCCGGCCACCGCCGGGGCGGCCTTTCTTTCCGCTATAATAAACTCATAGATGACCCCAACCTCCCTCACCCCGTCGCCGAAACCTCTTTTGCCCAAGCCGGCCAGTACGCCGATCTCGCCGCTGCCGACACCGGGGCTGATCCTCCCGGTAACCCACCCAACGAGTCGGCCGCGGCTCCTACCACCATCCTCCAGCTCGCCTCGGAACTGCCGATCTTTCCCGGCAACCCGGAACGCCATGCGGCAGTCACTGGCCAAATCAACCAGTTAGCCGAGCAATACAGCACACTCCATCCTGCTGAGCTTGAGGGTATCACCATCCTTACCCAGTTGCCTGCGGCCGTTCAGGCCGAGCGTACTCTTAATGCCTGGGATACGCTTCCGGTCGACCGTCAAACAGCCCTTCGCCAGTTGACCGAGTACCATTTCTTACTCATCCATTACGCACTCGAAAACGTCAACGACCCTCACTACATGCATCAATTCTGGGAGGCTGCCCACCTTATAGCTGGTCGAGCCAACAAGACCGCTTCGTTCGAAGGCTGGCGCGAAGGTGCCTTAGCGGCCGTTGCCACGATGCAGGCCTTCCGAGCCCTAGGCCTCGATCCTCGACTGTCCCATCCCCAAGAGGATGCCCAATCGGCCATCGATATCTGGGCGGGGACCAGCCGTGCCATCCAGGTCAAAAAACACAACCGGGCAAGCCTCAACCTCATCAACACCGACCACGTCGAATATCCGGCCGTGGAAGTAGACCAGCCCGACGGCACCAAGGTTTATTCCATCCGCTACCCCAAGAATGATGTGGGCAAGTTCGTTCAAAAGATCCAACGCTATAGTCACCAGGCCGGTCGCAGCGTCGCCGGTTACTTCGTCGGCATCCCTTACTCCATGATTGACCACGATACCGGTCAGCCCTCACCCGAGCTAATTAAGCAGCTCGAGCAAAAACTTGCTAGCGGCAAAACCGATCCGGACTAGGGGCGAGCTCCGTTCCGCCACCGCGCTAAAGACTTGAGTTTGCCCTCAGACTACCCTATACTCTGTTCCGTTACCTCATATTCTGGCTGCGTAGCTCAGTGGTAGAGCAGAGGACTCATAAGCCTTTGGTCGGTAGTTCGACTCTACCCGCAGCCACCAAATATAGCTCTTTAGAACCAACGACCAAAGGAATACCTTTGGCGCGCAATTTCCGGCTCCCCGTGGCCGGTTTTTGCGTGTCTGGGGGCTTCCTGGACGCTTTCATCTACTCTCTACTATCGGCGAAGCCGTGCCAATGTCTGAAACGGCTCAGTCAGCTTGAGGGCGGCCGTAGCATGCGACCCATAAAAAGCCCTTTCCTAAAACATCCTTGCGCCCATACAATTGGGCCATGCTAAAGAGTATCAACCGCATCATCAGGTTAAGCGCAGTATTCTTTGTAGGCGCCGTCGTATTGGCCGGTCTAGCCGGCACTGCCGAAGCCTACAACCGCGACGCCGCCGCCAACTATGCCGACGGCTATGCCATGTCCCGCAATACTAATTACCCCTCGTTCTCGGCTGATTGCGCCAATTTTGTCTCGCAGTCCCTCGTCGTCGGTGGCTACCCTCAAGTGGGTGGTGATGGCAATGCCCAAAATAATAATAACTGGTTCATGAACAAGCCCTGGTACCAATGGTGGTGGAACTACAGCAATTCCTGGACTGTCGCCGCAAATCAGTACCAATTCCAGATGCTTCACTACCCCGGTGGCTGGCTCATGGATACCGTCAAAGCCTCGGACGCCCGCTATTGGTACGCCTATGACAATAGCAGCATGTGGCAGGGCGATGAGCTGTTCTACAACTGGAACAACGACACCAACCCCGCCAACATCAACCACATGGGCATTCAGACCTACGGTGGCGCTTCCTGGTACAACGGCGTAGTCGGCGACCGCGAAGACCTACAGATCAACGACCTATACCACGCCCGCTGGAACCTGACTGATGTTAACTCAAACCCCATGACCACCGTCATTCGGGAAGTCCAGATAGATAACCGGAATTAAGGCAAAATAATGAAACTCATGAACATTCTATCTACCAGCCCAATTACCAAGCGCCCCCTCGTTCTTGTACCCTCAATCCTGCTAGCCGTAGTAGTTGTTGGAACTGCCACCTTTGCCTGGAACCAGCACACCCAAGCCGCCGTCGATGACCGCGAAATCAAAGACGTCGTAACCACTGCCTTTAATCCGTCCGTCTCGTTTGGAAAGATTGACCATATTGCCGGAAACCTTCGCCAAGGGCCGTCCGAGAACCTGGGCATAGCCCTCGGCAAGAACGATGTTGACGCCGCTCGCGAACAAGCCCGACTTGCCCTTGGTCGTATCTCCTCCGCCAAATGCGTCGTCTGCTCTCAGGTTGCCAAAGGTGTTGACGCGGGTATCACTGGTGAGGCCAATGGTGTTTATCGCATCGTTGCCGGTGGCATAAAGGACGTCGATTGGCGTCAAGTCACTATTAACGGCGACACGGCCTCCGTAACTGTTGCCGCCACCACCTGGATCAAAACCATTTCGCGCGATGAGTTTGGCAAGGTTAATATTGATACCCCTACCGAAGGCGGCGTAAAGATCTTCACCCTCGCTCGTGAGAACGGCCACTGGGTCATTACCAACATGCTTGTTGACCAGTTAGCTACCAACGCCCTGCCCATCAACAAGCGTTCTGCTACACCGGCCCCCGCTGGCGCGTCTATCCCAGCCAAATCGGCCGCCGATGAAGCCGCGCAGCCGCAGGTAAAAGACCCTAGCGTCAAGCAATGAGTCTATCGGCTAGGCTTAAGCCTACTCCTGCAAAGCTTGGTGTCGCCCTTCTGCTGCTGTTCTTCCTCGTGCCTGCCGTCCAGCTTTCCCACCCCCAGTGCCAGGATTACGCCAAGCTCCCGCATGGCGACGGCGCACCAGCCGCTAAATGCCTCGACGGCACCCGCACCCTCTTTACCTATGCTCTGCTCAAGGGCCACATCACCAAAGAGCTAGATTCGTATGGCGGCTGGGATTGGAAGCTATACGAGCAGCCGCTCTACCTCAACCTTATCGGTGGCGCCGCGCTGTCATATCTGGTGGTCGCACTCGTAATCAGCTACGTTCGACCCAAGCCGCACGGGGACAAGGCTAGGGGTTAGCGGTTAGCGCTACCAGCTGCAAGCTCGAGTGCCTAGCTAGGCGTTTCCGGTTAATCTCAAATTGTTTTGCAGTGTCGCGCATGGTTGTACCTGCTTGGTAGACCTCGACTATTTTGGCTAATGTTACCACATCTGGTACCACAGATACGCGGCGCTTGCGCTTCTAGGTTGTTGATGGCTTGCCCGTTACCCCTTCCTGCTTGATTATCGCAACCAGTTCGGCATACTGAACCTGTAGCCACTGGTTCTGAGTCTCTCAATCAGGGCCACCAGGAATTATTTTCGAACCCGAACCCCCGAACAAGATGGGCAGTTGCGCAGTGGTCAACAGATAGAGATTGACAAACGCCTAAATATAAGACAAAAAGTATTGACAATAAGAGTTTTATAATTTATAATCTTAAAAGATTTCCAGATGCGAGGCGCCATCCCGCCATGACGCCTTACATCTGGGAGTCAGAAATGGCAACGCCGGTCACGAGGGACAACCCCACGGGATTCGACGGCCGTGCTCCCAGCGCGAAAAACTATAAGCAAACGGCAGAAAGGGGGAGCGGACATGGGTCCGTTCACCTAGCTCTACCAAGTCCCTCGAGGGCTGCTCGCATAAGGCGAGCCTTCGATGGCTTGTCCGCCCAACCACCTCTCTAGGTGGGCCAAGCGTCTAACTCCGAGGCGGCATGAGGCTCTCCACAAAAGAGCCGCTAAGCACAAACCCGCCAACGACAGAGCAAAGACGGCTTTGGAAAATGCCCTGACGGGCGACCGATTCGCCGGTATAGCGAAGCCGTGCGTACGGGGTCCATCCTGCTATGGACCCCGTGCCACACCCCCTTTGACCAACCGTAATTATTCCTCACCGACAGCCTCCATTCCCGGGGCTGTTATTTTTTGGTGTAAGATAACAGCACATGGACGATCCACAACCCCAGACCAATCACCACCATCCCGACCCCCTCGCTCTCGTGCTGCGCCGTATTCTTGTCGGTTTAGGCACCGTGATAGTCCTGGCCGGCCTATCGCTCGGCTACCTCTACGCTATCTCGCCCGCCGCCATCCGCCAGCCCGCCGCTACTCATTATCACTTCCGACTCCAAATCATCAATAACGGCACCCCCGTCAACTTTGCCGACGACCAGTTCCAAACTCCCTTTAATACCGATATCTGTACCGCCGCCTTGACTCAAGAGCCCGTCCATTTCCACGATCACCTCGACCAATTCGTCCACATCCACTGGAACCATCTGACCGGTGGGATCGTGCTCAAAGATTACGGTTGGAACTTTATTGGCGGCTCCGACCAGGTTCTAGGCTACCGGTTTGATCATTTCCCGCACCTTGTCAAAGTTCCCGTTCACGGCCGCGCCCTGCCCAAGCCTGCCACCGATGCCAAATTCTTTGTTTATACCGGTACCAAGGACAAATACGCCGAGCGCAGTTGGAACGATTTTATGAGCCACGATCTGCGCGATTTCTTCACCGCCAGCCCCGTCAAGCCTACCGCCCGCCTCCTAGACCGCCTCATTCCTGTGGCCCTCGCTCACGGCGACACCGCCGACGGTGCCGATGATGCCAAATTAACCCAGCTCAACGATGTCCTGGGCAGCGTGGTTATCTTTGCCCAAAAAGACCGTCCGACCACCGCTCAGATCAAAGATCGCTTCAACCATCTTGTCCCTCTGCCCACCTCTTCCTGCGGAGGATAGACAGATAAATAAAAAAGTTGTAAAAAGTATTGACAAGATTGATACAGTGGTATATAATGCAAGCATACTAGTCATTGAGCTAGTGCCTTTACAAGCTATTTAGAGAGTCATGAATCTCAGATTCGAGGCCCCAGCCCACCCTGGAGCCTCAAACCTGAGATTCATACCACCGACCATCGCGGGTCCCCCTACTCCTCCTCCGAAAGGAGATTAGCTCCGCCCTGCCCCACCCCGCGACGTGGCCGTACCCGGGCCTCGAGCCCCCACCATATTTGGGGGCCGCCCTGCCGGCCCCCTGTCCCACCCCAGCGTGGAGCGTGTTACAGTCTAACGCCGAAGTGCGGTGCGGTAATTCAAGACCAGCTAGCCTGGAATCATCTTGGGTGAGCGCGAAGCGCCAAGCTAAAGGACCAAGGACCGCTCCACGCTGGACCCCCTCTCTTACGCCAGCCACTCCGATTTCCGGGGTGGCTTTTTCGTTTGTCTGGTTCCGGCCCACCTGCTAACATATGAGGCCAATGACAAGCCCTATTGCCTGGCCGCCGTCCGGCCACTACATCCTGGCCGTCTCTGGCGGCGCCGACTCTATGGTTCTCCTTGACCTCATGGCCCGGGCTGCCCGCTCCCGCCTCTACGACCTGGTTGTAGCTCACTTTGACCACGGCATCCGTCCCGGCTCGCCGCTCGACCGCAAACTCGTCCAGGCCGCCGCCGTCCGCCTCGGTCTGCCCTTCGAATTCCATCAGGCCAATCTCGGCGCTGCCAGTGAAGCCGCTGCTCGCCAGGCCCGCCACGCCTGGCTCCAGCAGCTGCGAGCCGCCCGTCAGGCCGCCGCCGTCATCACGGCCCACCACCAAGATGATCTGATCGAGACCAGCCTCCTCAACCTGAACCGTGGCACCGGTCGGCGCGGCTTGGCCCCCATGCAAACCGGCCCCATCCTGCGACCCCTGCTCCGCACCCCGCGTGCTGACCTCCGCGCCTATGCCGCCGCCCACCACATCAATTGGCGCGAAGACTCCACCAACGCCGACCTCACCAACCCCCGCAACCTCCTGCGCCACCAACTCAGCCAGGCACCCGGAGGCTGGCGCGCCGCCTACCTGGCCTACCTTAGTGAGCTGGCCGGGCTCAATACCGCTATCGACCGCCAACTCGACCAGCTCGTGACCTCCGCCGCCCGGCCCGGGTCCACCTACCAGTTTCCTCATTCTCTTATCCGCACCCTCACGCTCGCCGAGCTCCAAGAACTGCTCCTGGCTGTCGCCCGCCACCTCCGTCCCGATTTCGAGCCCAACCGCCGTCTAACCTGTGAGCTAGCCCTATTTGCCAAGACCGCTCCCCCTCACCGCCGCCGCCCTTTTGGCCAAGGCTTACAAGTCTCTGTTCACCCAGGCAGCATTCGCGTATACTAGACGGGTATTTTGAACCTCGTTTAACGAAAGTAGGTAAACCCGAATGAAATTAAAACGCGGCAGTCGCAGCTTCCTCTTCCTTATCGGCGCCATCTTGGTGGCCGCCGTGCTGCTTGCCATCTCCCTTCCTCAACAAAAAACCGAGCAAGTGGCCCTTTCCACCCTCATCAGCGAGGCCAAGAACGGCCAGATCGACCGCATTCAAGTCGAGGGTAGTAAACTCACCGTTACCCTCAAAGATAGCTCGGTACCCAAGCAGATCGCCTACAAGGACAGTCCCAATGCCAGCCTCACCACCGACTATGGGATTGACTCCAGCAAAGTTGTCATCGACCCCAAGAGTCCCGACAACGGCAACAGCCATATTTTTGACATTGTTCTCACGCTCCTGCCTATTTTACTCATCATCGGTTTCTTCTACTTCATGATGCGTCAGGCTCAGGGCCAGGGTAATCAGGCTATGAATTTTGGCAAATCCCGCGCCCGCCTCTACGGCTCGGACAAGAAAAAAGTTACCTTCCAAGACGTAGCCGGCGCCGACGAGGCCAAACAAGAGCTCCAAGAAATCGTCGAATTCCTTAAATTTCCCACCAAATTCGAAGCTCTCGGCGCCAAGATCCCCAAGGGCGTCCTGCTGTTTGGCCCTCCCGGAACGGGCAAGACTCTACTGGCCCGGGCCGTGGCTGGAGAGGCGGGCGTGCCTTTCTTTAGCATCGCCGGCTCGGACTTTGTCGAGATGTTCGTCGGTGTGGGTGCCTCGCGGGTTCGTGATCTCTTTACGAAGGCCAAGAAAAACGCTCCCTGCATCATCTTCATTGATGAAATCGACG
>CAYOOH010000046.1:0-7495 GCA_964405545.1 uncultured Candidatus Saccharimonadales bacterium
GCAGCTCAACCCCCAGGTTCGCGATCGCGTCGTCTGGCACATCGTCGGCGCGGGCGAAGAACAACCAATCCTGGAGGCCCTCACCCAAACTCATTTCAATGTTATCAGCTACGGCCACCTAGACCCCAGTGTGATGCCGGCCGCCTATCGCGACGCCGATATCTTCATATCTACGAGCAAGTGGGAAGGCTATCCCTATGCACTTCTCGAAGCCGCTTCCTTTAATCTGCCCATTGTCTCAACCGATATTCCTGGTGCCACCGACATCCTGCGCCACTATCCTCAAGGTTATCTTGTTTCCGATCCAAACAAGTTTGCCGCTAAGCTTGGCGGAGTTATCGCCTCCATCCATCCCGGCCAAGATCGATCTGGGTCAGTGGACCATTTCCCTGTCGAGCCCGTTTACCAACAACTCTTAACCGCCTTAAACGGAGCCTAAGTTGAAAATCCTCGTCACCAACGTCTACAGCTACAAAAATAAAGGCGATGCCGCAATCGTGGTGGCCCTCGTGTCTGAAATTCGCCGGGCTTGGCAAAATCCCGACATCTTAATCCAGACAACCGACATCACCCATGACGATGGCCAATACGGCGCCCCCATCGCAAGCTCACTACCCTGGATTATGCTATCTTCGCGACGCAGTGACGTCCTTTTAGTACGCCTTACCAGCCTAATTGGCCAATTGCTCGGACTCATCGTCTACCTTGGCGCTCGCCGTCACTTCCATCTCCGACTTGACGGGATCCTTACTAAAAGCCTCAGCGCCTTCGTCCGCCAAATCGATCAAACCGATCTGATCATTGCCTGTGGCGGAGGCTATCTAAGAACAGCTAGTAGTAGCCCCAGTAACGCCATCCTCCTCTTGGTTACCTGCCTCAATTTTCTGGCCGGCTACTATCTCCGCAAGCCCACCTACCTCTACTCGCAGTCGATTGGCCCCGTGCATGGCTGGCTCCAGCGGCTTATCCTGCACTTTAGTCTCAATCGAGTAAGCCTCATCGAGCCGCGCGAAGGCATCACAGAGCGATTTCTCCACCAACTCCAGCTCAATCCCCCCATCCAGCGCACCGCCGATCCCGTGTTTTTGCTGCGTGGACAATCTAGGCCGGCCCCGGTTAAGCTTCAGCCAGCAAAAATTCAGGTTGGAATCACCGTTCGATCATGGTTCGGCGGTGATCAACGACTTGATCGTTACATTCAGGCCTTCGCCGCTACCATCGACTATCTGGCCGAGTATCAGAACGCGCACATCTACTACCTTCCCCAAGTCATTGCCGCCAACTTCGGCGACGACGACCGCCTAATTGCCGAACGGGTTCAGCGCCAGCTCCACCACCCCCAAGCCTTTACCCTCCTCACCCAAGACCTCCATCCCCTTGAGCTTGTTGAGTTATGTAGCCGGTTCGATTTTTTTATCGGTACCCGCATGCATTCCAATATCTTCGCCCTCATCAATGAAGTCCCCGTCATTGCCATCGAGTATGAGCACAAAACACGTGGCATTATGGAGGCCCTCGGTCTGGGCGAGATGGTTGTCTCAATAAACGATGTTACAGCCCCACTGTTACAGGACAGAGTTGAGAAGCTCATGACTAGACGGCATCATTACCAGGCTATCATTCACGCTAATCTCCCGGGCCAAATCGCCCAAAGTCGCCACGCAATCGAGCTCATTAAACAAGATTACGATGCTCCGGCTAAATAACCTTCCTTCTCGAACCAAAGACACCATTGCCGTGATCGCACTAGGGGCGCTGGGTCTCCTAACGCATCTGCCCTGGCTACGATTTACGCAGATCTTTACCTCAGGGGACTGGTGGTACATCGCACCCCAAAAATACCAGGATTTTTTGCACTTCTCGCCCATCTGGGTAGCCGATAACCTTGGCTCCACCAGCGCCACACCGCATTACTATCTGATTCGATTCTTTGAAGCGCTCCTCACTTCACTCGGATCCAACTTTGCAATCAATGAAAAGCTGTTTTACATGCTGCCCATTGTGATAATTGCTCCCGTAGGCGCCTACTTACTAGCTCGCAGTTACGTTAGCCGACCGCTTGCACTACTGGCCGGCATTGTCTATGCCTATAATACCCCTTTCCTATTCAACCAAGTCGGTCCGCTGACCATTGAAATGGTCTACGCTCTTGCTCCTTTATTCCTCTACACCTTCCGGCGTCTTCTCCTTTGGCCCGACCGGATCGCTACGGTTATACTGGCTGCTCTACTTTTCGGCTTCATGACCTTGTTCGAGCTTCGCATGAGTCTTTTGGTCGCCTGTATCGCAAGCGGGCTGGCTGTCTTCCAGTTCGCTACAACCCCACACAAACGCCTGTACGTTCAAGGCCGGGTCAAAGCTCTTCTTCTGTTTGGTGTCGTCGCTCTTGGCACGCAGCTCTTCTGGGTTCTGCCCTACGCCATTGCTTCCCGAGCCGTTACCTTCTCGGACGTCCTAGCTCGAGGGCTGTTCGTAAGTTTTAGCGACATCACCAATGCTCTTACCTTATCGCACCCCTTTTGGACCGGGTTTCGGCCAGCTACCTTCTTAGCTCAGCCTGTCCCCTTACTGGCCTGGATTGTCCCCTTACTGGCCTTCCTGGGCGTTATCCTAGTTCGCCGCGACCGTACCGCCAGCATTTCTGAATTCTACTATTGGATAATCATTAGTCTTATAGGGATATTTCTGGTTAAGCAAGTCAATCCACCCTTTATTGATGCTTATGCCTGGCTATTTGACCATCTCCCCGGCTTCGGCGGCTTTCGAGAGTCGTCCAAGTTTTACCTGTTTATTGCTGTCGGTTATAGCTTACTTATTCCCATCGGGCTCGATCTGATCATCCAGAGGTGGCGGCAGTCTTCCTGGCGTCGGCGCCATCAAACCATCGCCTGGGGTTTCGTCTCATACCTGCCAGTTGTCCTAATTGCTGGGTATTTTCTATGGAATGCCAAACCGCTTATCACCGGCGACTTCCGAACCCTCATCACACCCCGCGCCATCCCCACCGACTACACCAAACTCAACGCATTTCTAACCGTCCAGACAGATTTTTCTCGTATTCTCTGGGTGCCAACTGACAGTCGCTGGGGGCTCGAGACTAATCAGCACCCCAAGCTAACCCCCGCTGCTCTCCAATCGCTGGCTTGGATGCCTCAAATTCAAACCGCCAATAGTTCCAGTGTGACCGCCCGGGACAAGCTCGACCTGCTCCTCCAAAGTCCCCAAGCGCCAATCCTTCTCGGTCGAGCCGCCGTTAAGTACATCGTTGTACCATTGCGCGACCTCCAGAATGAGGACGACTTCTTCCAATACTATGGCAACGACCGCAGTCATTACATTGACGCTCTCGCCAGCACTCCCTTCCTTAAGCGATTAGCCAGCATCGACACGGGTCAGATCGCGGTGTTCGAAAACACTGCCTTCCAACCCTATGTCACGGCCCACACTCAAACGCAGGCAATCGACCCAGGTGTAGACATTACAAGCTTGACTTCGTTTATAACGAGTCAGCTACACCAAATCCCTAATCTTCTTCTGCCGTCCCCCCATTCTGCCCCGACAAGCTATCCAGCCCAGCTTGTCCGCGACCTCTTTGCTAACATCGAGCCTAATCAGCTCGCTCACGACAGCCTTGTCACACAATTTGATGGCCGCAACTCCGACCTCTACTACAACACCAACAACAAACGCTACAGCCTCAGCTTTACCAACCAGAGTCTTAAGCTGTTCGCTAACCCTCAGCTCGGCCTCCAGCTCAACAGCCATCCCTTGGGTCCTAGTCCCACGCCTCAAGTAGTAGCCAGCCAACCAGTTGATCCGACTAGCGACTACTATCTCGCACTCGACGGGCGAATCAGTCGCCTCAAGGCTTTCGATCAAGCCCGTAGCCTCGGGGGTATTAATAACAGCCTCCGGCTCTACCGCACAGCCGCTACCAACCTGTTAACCAATCCCTCGTTCGAGTCCGGGCTTTGGCAAAGCCATGTCATGGACTGTAATAATTACAATGACAACTCCGAACTCAATATGGCACTCTCCAACGACGCTACCGAAGGTCATCGCGCTCTCCGGCTCGATACATCAACTCACACCGCTTGCACAACCACGCGACTCCAGCTACCCCCGCCACAAGTCGGCTCGACAGCCTACTATCTGGTCAGTTTCGACTACCAGCTGACTGGCACAAACGACGGCGGCTACCAGCTCACCGCCAACGGTCCTCACCCTCAGCGCATCAAACGCTACATAAAAGCCTATGATCAGGATTGGCACACCGAACGCCAAATAATAGCACTTCCCGCCGACGCCACCACGGCCGACCTACTCCTGTTCGGCTATCCAAACTATTTGCTCAAGGGGGGAGCGAGCACCCTCTACGACCACATCACCATCCAGCCGCTAGTCTCTGTCCTTAACCTGGACTCTCAGGTTCAGGCTTCCTACATTAAACTAGAGCTAAAGGCTGGGATCAATACCCTCACCTACCCCGGTCTATCCGGCCAAAACCTCATCTCCAATCCCTCATTCGAGCAGGGCATGTGGCAGGCCAAAGTTGGGGACTGTAACTCCTACGACGACCACTCGGTTTTATCTATGAGGCGCTCTATGCAGGCCTCTGCCGGCCGTCAATCCCTTGAGCTAAGCGCCACAACCCACGCGGCTTGCACCAACCACGCTCCTATTCCGGTAAGCGAAAGCCAAACCTATGCCTTATCATTTGACTACCAGAGTCCTAATGCCGCCGCCGCTCGCTATCACATTAGCTTCGATGGTCCCAGCAACACCAGTCTCGAGCAGACCTTGCCCATTAAAGGCACAGGTTGGCAGACTTACTCCACTCAGGTAAAGGCACCCCTTGGCGCCACCCAGATGACTATTGTCGTTTATGCCGACGCCGTTGATAATCGCCATCCCATCATTAATCGCTACGACAACTTTTTACTCGTGCCGGTACCTGATCTGGTCGGTCAGTACTACCAAGTCCAGAAAAGCGATTCTAATCTTCGCCAGCCTGCTAATGTTGCTGCTACTAACGTGCGCCCCACTAAAAAAATCATTACCGTCCGCGGTGCAACCACCAGTTTCTACCTCAGCTTAAGCGAGTCCTATAATCCCCTCTGGCGGCTTGAATTTGCCAATGCTAAGACGCGGGGCTGGCGCGCTCTTCTCCCTCCTCTTGGCGCGGACGCAATCCCCAAAAACCAACACATTAAGCTCAACGACTTCGAAAACGACTGGTATATCAACCTCGACCAATTGTGCCGCGTTCAGCATCTATGCCAGGCTAATCCTGATGGCAGCTACGACCTCCAGCTCATGGCCGAGTTTACGCCTCAGCGTTGGTTCTATGTCGGGCTTGGGCTAACAGCTGGCACGCTCATCTGCGCAATTATCATCTTAGTGAGTAGAATTCGCCCCCGCCCCCGGAGTCCCCAATGACCCGCTCCCAACCCGCTCCACATTCCCAACACCTCCAGCGCTACCTCCCGGCCGGCCTCTACCTCGGTCTGGCCTGCCTCATCCTCGGCCCGCTTTTGCTGCCCGGCTACATCCTTACCTTTGACCTTATTGCCACACCCCATCTCAACTACCCCCTCGACCTCAACAATCTCCTGCCCTTTCACTGGCTCATGAACGCTCTCAACCTCGTCCTGCCCGGCCAAATCCTCGAAAAACTCCTGCTCCTGGCCATATTCACCCTGGCCGGCCTTGGCCTCCATCGGCTTCTGCCCGTCTCAGATTCCTGGGCGCGCTATGCCGCCGGTCTCTTCTATGTAATCAATCCCTTTACCTATGCCCGGTTCATGACAGGCCAGTACCTTGTCCTGGCCGGCTACGCGCTCCTGCCCTGGTTTATCGCCGCCCTCATTCGCCTGGTCCGTACGCCAAGATGGGGGACTGCCGTGCGGGCCGGCGGCTGGCTCCTGGCCATAAGTTTTCTGTCCATTCACTACCTTGGCTTTGCTTTCTTGGCCACAGTCCTAGCGAGCCTCCTTGGCATTTGGCGCCACCTCCGCCAAACCAACCTCCAGCGCCGGTCTGTCGCCGTACCCCCCTCGCCCCAGGCCTCTACACCTCACGCCATACCCGACCCGCCCTCGCCCCGCTCACCCCATCTCGCACCGAGCCAGCCCCTGCCTTCCCAGCCCCTTCTCCGCTTGCCTCTCGTTCTGGGCGCCGTCGTGGCAGCCATCCTTCTCCTCAACGCCTTCTGGATCGTCCCCACCCTGGCCGGCCGCACCAGCACCGCTCACCTGGTGGCGGCCGTGGACGATGCCCAGCTCCTTACCTTTCGCACCCAACCCGACCCCGTCCTGGGCCTAGCACCCGCCATTCTAGCCCTATCCGGTATGTGGACCGACCGTCAGGATCTCTACCGCCTGCCCCGACTCATAAATCCGATCTGGTGGTTGGTTACCGCCTTTATTCTAGTCTTAGCAGGCATGGGGGCGGTAGCGGCTTGGCGCCACAGGTATCGGTTGGACCTCGCTCTTGTTGCCGGCCTCGCCTTGATCGGCTTCGTCCTAGCCCTCGGCATTCAAGACTCTCCCCTCGCGCCCCTCAACCACTGGTTGTTTAATCATCTTGCTCTACTCCGCGGCTATCGTGAACCCGGTAAGTTTATTGGTTTGCTAGCACTTGCCCAGGCCTATTGCCTCGGCTGGGGCGCCCATTACCTGCAAGCCCGATGGCGCCGACCCCTGGCCCAGCAACTCATTCCCGGCCTCCTCCTGGCCCTGCCCCTGACTACCACACCCACCATGCTATGGGCGGCTGGCGGCCAACTCGCACCTGTCCACTATCCTGCCGATTGGGTCAAACTCAGCCGCCGCCTGGCTGCCGACCCTCATCCCGGCCCCGTCCTCTTTCTGCCCTGGCACGAGTACCTCCAGTTTAGTTTTAGCAATGGCCGACTCATCGCAAATCCTGCTCGGTCCTATTTTGGCCCCCGCATCATCCAAGGCGACAATCCCGAAATCGGCCTCATCCAATCCGGCACGCCCGATCCGGCCGCTAGTCCCACCACCCTGGCCGCCGCCATCACGCGGCGCCACCTTCAATACATTGTCCTGGCCCGCGCCACCGATGCCAACCGCTATGCTTGGATCAACCACCAACCCGGCCTCGAGCTTGTTAGCCATACGCCCATCCTTCGTCTCTACCGCGTCACAAGCTATGTACCCGGAGGCCAACCATGACCCGTATTATCCAGGACATCGCCCCGGCTCGCCCCCGAGCCAGCGCCACCGTCCGCCGCCTGCTCGATCTCCGCCAGCCCCTCATACCGGCCCTGTCGCCCAAGCAGGCCCATCCTCAAGCAGCCCAGCCATCGCCGGCCGCCGCCACCCGCCCCGCCCCGTTTGCCGGTGCAGCCCCGCTCGGACCGCCGTATCCCGCGCCCGCGCCCGCAGCCCCCCCATCCCCCCCCCGCTCTGGTTGCGAACCCCCCCCCCCCCCCCCCCCCCCCCCCCCCCCCCCCCCCCCCCCCCCCCCC
>CAYOOH010000047.1:0-7384 GCA_964405545.1 uncultured Candidatus Saccharimonadales bacterium
ACGGTTAATTGCCTAAGGAGCTCTTTTCTTATTAGGAATAGAATAGAGAGCCAACAAAGAAGTAATAATTTTCATTGTTCCCTCAATATTGCTGTGGTAAGCTGACAATATCAAGACGAAAAGAGTTCCGAACGGTTAATTGCCTAAGGAGCTCTTTTCTTATGTACGAGCTATTTTCTTTTTAGTATCTCTATCGTCAAGATACGCGAAATATGGTGCGCCTATCTGCTTATACAAAGATGATCGGAACTTTTTATTAGGGAAAAGTATTTTTTCTAACTTAGATTCTTCAATCAGATAGTCGACGAGCATCTTATAATCACCATCGCCTGATACTAGGACGATTTTGTCAAAATCTGGGTCCTTCTGTAGGCGCTTCATGATAGAAAAGATGATGTCCGAATCTACGTTACCTTTTTATTGCCGATCATCGCGGCATTATGCTGTCTAAAAACAAGGATAAAACCAGCATTCTGGATATTCTCGTATAGCTGCTCAATTTTTACGCCCTCTTGCACATAGCCAAGAAATGCTCTGCAGAGCCTTTTTTATTTGCCGAGGCTTGTGCTAATCGACAGAACTTTACCTACCCGAGGACATAATTAAATAGGAGGTAGAATGGTATCTGGACTTTTGATTGTAAATATGATATTATAAAAAAGCTACGTGTCTTGTAGGATACCCGAGGAGGTATTCAAATGTCACAGCAATACCCGGGTCTTCTGAGCTTTCAGAACGGCCAGACTGTCGAACTCGATGGCGTTCTGTACAAAATGGCGACCGTTACGGTGGACGGCGAGGAGGTTGAGGACGAGATTCGTCCCGGGGATACCTACTTCGCCCGACGAAACGGCGGCCCCAGAATCCTGACGGCCAACCGAATCGACAAGGAGTTGGGTTGTATCTTCCCCGAGGAGAATGCCTACCCCTACGACTTGCATGAGTGCATGAAGGTCGTCGTGGTACGAGAGGCCTCGGAGGACGACAGGAATGCCTTTACGGGGCCATCGGCCGATGAGCTGCGGGCGATGTTTGCCCAGCCCTTTGTATACGAGAGCCTCGAAAGTCGACAAAGTCGCAGCATCGTCTTTCGCGATTGGGACGAACATCGCGATCACGAAATGGTAGCCCGCGAAGGCGCCGAGCTCGCTGACGGCACCTGGATCCTTGAGGGCTACATACCGGCCATCGCTGGGAAGGTGGAGGTCGAATACCACCCTGAACACCGAACCGGCTCGTTCACCTGGACGTACGTGTCGCCTCAGCCGGCGACCACTTAGCAAGGACCGCTCATGGCCCCGCTGTATTTTGGCGGGGCCTTGCCGTGCTCGTTTTTAGTTCGATGAAGTTAAATCGCCAAAAAGGCAGCCATGCCATCTACAAACATATTCGGGGCAACATCGTGCCTGTACCCATGCATGGTGGGAACAAGGCCATTCCATGGGAATCTTCCTCGCCATCCTTGTGGCCCCCAACGCCGCCGTACCCCTCCGCAGACCCGCCGTCCGCCCCGGCCGGCGTCCAAACCGCCCCGCCCCGCCACTCACCCCTTGACCTTATAACCATAACTGCAATAATAAATACCAATATGTCATACTCTTTCACCAATCCATTCAACTCCCGCGCCGAGCGTGGCGCCGCCGTCCTGCTTGAACTCATTCTGGTAGCGGCTGTACTCGGCCTGGCTGGCCTGGCTCTCTACCAGGCCAATCATCGCGCCGCTACCAAGACGGCCATGGCTCCTACCCCCACTCCAGTCGCCACTGCCGCCAATCTGGCCGCCGTGGCCGCTGACACAGCCCTAACTGCCGCGGCCGCCGATGCCACTCTTAGCACAACGGCCGAGTCGGCCACCACTACTATTGACCAATCCGACACCGATCTAACCAATCTGGGAGACACCTCCAATGCTGCGTTCTAGACTACTGATCGGCCTCACCGCCACGACGCTGCTCGTTCCGTCCCTGGCCTTGGCGCAGGACGACCCCACACCCTCTGTGTCACCGCGGGTCGAAAGCGCCCACTTCTGCGGCCGGTTCACCGAGGCTACCGCTGACCTGTCCACTGGCACCACCAGTCGGTTCAAGCAACTCCAAGACAACGTTGTTCAGCACGATACCAAGCTCAAAGACGATTTCGCCTCCCTCAAAACCAAGCAAACCAGCGGCCGCCAAACCGCCGACCACAACCTCCAAGACCGCCTCGCTAAGCTTGATGCTCAGGCTACCACCACCGCCCAAAAAACCGCAATCGCCGATTTCAAAACCGCCATACTGGCTGCTGTAACGACTCGTCGCGCCGCCTTCGATACTGCCGGCACCACCTTCCACACCGGTCTAGCAGCCGTCCTCTCGGCTCGCCAAACCGCCCTCAAGACCGCTGCCACCACCTATCGCGCCGCCGTGGCCTCGGCCTTGGCCGCCGCCAAGGCCAGCTGTCTGGCAGGCACTAGTCCGGCTACCGTCCGCACCACCCTCCGGGCCGCTCTCAAGACTGCCCAAACCAATCTCCAGACCACTCGTGCCTCGATGGACAAGCTCGGTCCCGACGTTCGGACCCTTACTGCTGCTCACCGGGCCGCCATCGCCAAGGCCAACGCCGACTTCAAGACCACCGTTCAGACTGCCCTGGCCAAGCTCAAAGCCGCCCTGGCCCACTCATAACCTGACGCCCAAACCCAGCCCCATAGCCACAGCTACCACCCTAGTGCAGACTTGCTTCCGCTCGTCCCTAAATCTCGCGGAATACCTGAATCTTGGCCCCCAGCTCACCTAGCCGCGCCGCCAAATCCTCATAACCCCGGTTAATCGAATAAACATTGCGCAATACCGACCGGCCCGGCGCCGCCAACATTCCAATCAGCACCAGTACCGCCGGCCGCAACGCCGGTGGACAAACCACCTCACCCGGCTTCCATTTCGTCGGTCCGTTCACATACACCCGGTGAACATCCGCCAGCGTGATATCAGCTCCCAGTTTATTAAGCTCCGTATAGTAAATCGCTCGGTTCTCATACGTCCAGTCATGCACCAGTGTCTTGCCCTTGGCGCTGGCCACAATTGGCACAAAATAGGGCAAGTTATCCATATTCATACCCGGGTCATCGTGCGCCTCCAGCTTGTCTTCTAGCGCCACCAACTTAGACGAATCGACACACTTAATATCGACCAAATTCGTAATTCCATTGCGCGACTTATATTCCGGCCCCAGCTTAAACTTCATCCCCATCTTTTCAAGCTTCAATAGCTCCAGCTCCAAAAAGTCGATCGGGCAGCGCTTAATCTTGATCGGCGAGTTAGTCGTGGCCGCCACACTCAAGAACGTCATGGCCTCGATCGGGTCCTCGCTTAGCCAATACTCAACATCCTTGTTAATCCGCCCCTTGCCGCTAATCGTCAACCGGTGCGTCCCAATCCCCTCAATCTTAATTCCCAGCTTCTCCAAGAAATGGCACAAGTCATGCACCATATAATTGCTGGCCGCCCGCCGGATCTCGGTTACCCCGTCAATACCAGCCGCCGCCATAATGGCGTTCTCGGTCGGTGTATTGCCGCTCTCATACATCACCACTCGGGCCGGTCGGATGTCCTTGACCGTACAGGTGTACCAATTGGATTTGGTCTTAACGCGCAGGCCCATCTGCTCCAAGGCGTACAAGTGCGGCGCAATCGTCCGCTCGCCCAGCTTGCAGCCGCCAGCATACGGCAGCCGGAACTCTGGCATAAGGTGCATCAGCGGCCCCATCATCATCAAAATACTGCGGGTCCGGCGGGCCGCTTCCTCATGAATCTCCTCCATCCGCAAATGGCGCGGCGGCTTAATCTCGAGGTCATTATGAGCCAGCCACTTAACCGATACGCCAATACTAATCAATACCTCAATAATGCGGTTGACCTCCTCGATCCGCGGCATCCGCCGCAGCGTAGTCGTGCCTTGGTTCAGTAGCGACGCACACAACAGCGCCACAGCAGCGTTCTTGCTCGTGTTGACCTCGATTGATCCATGCAGCTTATGGCCGCCTTCGACATAAAAGTTAAGCGTCCCCGGATTGTTGAGTGACACAATCTCGCTTGACAACACTTCGCTAATCCGCGCCAGCATCTCCAGACTCAGGTTTTGCCGGCCACTCTCGATCCGGTTAACGGCACTTTGGCTCGTGTTTAGGGCCTCGGCCAACTCCTGCTGCGTTAAGCCTCGACTCAGACGGTTTAGCTGAATCAAGTTACCAATCTTGCGTTTATAATCGTCCGAAGCAATATCCAATGATGATTGAGGCACAATAGTTTGAGAATCCATATCTCCAACTATATCACATGTGATATATGCGTCAAGACGCCCGTGCTTATGTCTCGGCCAAGTAAAAATCCGCCGCTCCGTCGGCTTTAAAAAAGCTATATAATCCTAGTTATGAAAGCCGCCTTCCGCCGCCTCATTGCCGGCCTCCTCGAACACCAAGTCCGCCGCCTTATCCGGCGTCACCAGCCCATCGTCGTGGCCGTGGGCGGCAGCGTCGGCAAAACCACTACCAAGATGGCCGTTGCCGCTGTTCTGCAGCAAAAATACCGCGTCTTAGTCCGCGACGGCAACTACAATACCCAGATTGGACTTCCGTTGTCCATTTTTGAGTTAACCGTGCCTCGTCCTCTGCTTAATCCCTTTGCCTGGATTAGCCTTTTGGCCCAGACCCAAGCCAAAATTCGTCACTATCCCTATCAAGTCCTGGTCCTTGAGCTCGGCACTGACCACCCCGGCGAGGTGCCTCACTACCTGACCTACCTAGCTTCCGACCTGGGCATAATCACCGCTATCACCCCCGAGCACATGGCCAATTTCCCCGGTGGCCTCGACCAAGTCGCTGCCGAGGAGCTAGCTCTGGCTCCTGCCTCTAGGCGGATTCTAGTAAACGGCGACAACCTTTCGGCCGACTATCGCCATCGTTATCTGGACCAGCATCCGAGCGCTTTCTACTACGGCCTCGGCCAGTCCAATGACCTTGACTATAGTCTGGCTGTTACCCAGTCCACCCCCCTTACCGGTACCGTCGTCGATCTGTATACTCATGGCCGTCGTCAACTCGCCGGCGCCCACATCGGGCTCTACGGCGCCCATTCGGCCCGCATCGCCGCCGCGGCCTATGCCGCCGCCGATCTGCTGGGCCTTACCGCCACTCAGATCAAAGCCGGTTTTAGTCAAATCGCCCCCGTCCCCGGTCGCATGAACCCCCTTCCGGGCCTAAACGGCTCCATTATCCTAGATGATAGCTATAATGCTGCTCCCGACGCCGTCCTAGCCGCCCTCAAGGCCCTTACCGAAGCGCCCGCCACGCGTCGTCTTGCCCTCCTCGGCTCCATGAACGAGCTCGGTCCCGACAGCCCGCACTACCACCAGCAAGTCGGTACGGCTGCCGCCCACCTCGACTACCTCGTTACCGTCGGAGCGTTGGCGGGCGATCACCTGCTGCCTGCCGCTGTTGCCGCCGGTCTCGATCCCTCTCGCGCCCATGCCACCCGTAGCCCTCATGCGGCCGCCGAGGTTCTACGCAGCCTCCTTAAGCCCGGTGATGTCCTGCTCGTCAAGGGTTCCGAGACCGGTCTCTTCCTCGAAGAAGCCGTCAAGCTCCTCCTGGCCCACCCCGCCGATGCCGGCCAGCTCGTCCGCCAGTCCCCGGCCTGGTTGCGCACCAAGGCCAAACCGCCCTCAGCCTCAAGATAATAACGCTACAAAAAAACGTCCGCCCCCGGTAACCCCGGGGCGGACGCATGGTCAAAAAAAGCTTACTCCGCCGCGACCAGCCGCACAGTCATAATATGCGAACAGACCCCGGCTCGTCCCGCATAGGGCGGCGCGCCCCGGAACAGGGGACAAGTACAACTCGGCACCCGTGCGTCAACCGTATACGAGCCATGCCGCCCCGTCACACTATACGTCCCATTGCGGTTCGGCTTGACCCGCTCAGGACTCGTTCGGGCTTCGATCACATACGGCAGGGCATTGCGCAGCAGCTTCTCAAGCTCGACCCACCGCCCACGCTTGCCGTAGTCGCGCAGCATCTCAACGAACCTCTTGCGTTGACCTTCGGTCAACTCGACATAAAGAGCATGCTGCTCGGCGGTTAGGGTCACACAAACCTCCTGGCCCGTGGTGACGCAAACCCCAGCATGAAACATCATGGCCAAATCCCCTCGAAACTCAAGAACTAACAGATCGCTCTGTAATGTACAATAATACCGACACAATTACAAAACCGGAGCTTTCTATGCTTATCCCCATCCGCTATACAGGCCGCCATCCTCTGCCCCAATACCATACGGCCGGCAGCGCCGGATTCGACCTGGTGGCTAATCTCGATGCTCCAATCACACTCGGCTCGCTGGAGCGCGCTCTCATCCCCACCGGCATTCATGCCGCTATTCCGGTCGGCTACGAAGCCCAAATCCGCCCCCGTTCCGGCCTGGCCCTCAAAACCGGCTTAACCGTTGCCAATGCTCCCGGCACTATCGACTCTGACTACCGCGGCCAGTGGAGTGTCATCCTCGTAAATCTGTCTGGCGATCCCGTCACTATCAACGACGGCGACCGCATCGCTCAAGCCGTTATTGCCCGCTACGAACAGATCGACTGGCGGCCAGTTGATAATCTCGATGACACCGCCCGCGGCAGCGGCGGCTTTGGTCACACCGGCAACTAACCACACCTGTCCCTTCCCTAGTCCTCAATCTGCTATCATAAGAACTATGAGCCATCTCACTATTCTGGGCAGCGGCAGCGCCAATATCTCGCCCGAGAAAGCCGCCGCCAGTGTCCTCATTCGCCGAGGTGACGCCCGTCTGGTGTACGACTTTGGTCGCAGCGTTGCCACGCGCCTTACCCAGCTCCAGCTCTGCCAAGACGACATCCAGCACATCTTTATCTCCCACTTCCACCCCGACCACCTAACCGATCTCTATCCCTACCTCCATGCCGCATCGTGGTCGCAGGCCGATCCCCGCCACACCACCCTCAACCTCTATGGCCCGCCCGGCCTCCGTTCCAAAATCAGCGCCATGCTGGCCGTTTTTGGCCCCGACGAGCTCAGCCGCGGTTTCCAGATCCGCACCCACGAGCTTAGCCCTGGTCCCGTTATTATCGACGGCCAGTCCTATACCGTGGTCAACCTCCATCACTCCTTTGGTTTGCGTTTTGATCACTGTGCCATTGCCGGTCACGCCAGCCTCCACCAAGATCTCATCAACTTTCTGGCCGGCGCCCATTTGGCCATCTTTGACTCGGGTCACCTGTCCGATGACGACATCGTTGCCTTGGCCGTCGCCACCCAAGTCCGCACCCTGGTTTGCTCGCATCAATACCGTCCCCTCGACGAGCCCCAGCTCCAAAAAGCTGCCCA
>CAYOOH010000048.1:0-7366 GCA_964405545.1 uncultured Candidatus Saccharimonadales bacterium
CCGTAGTCCCAGGTGCCGGCCAGTCCACCGTAGATTTCGGAGCCTTGGAAGATAAAGCCGCGGCGCTTGGCCAGGGCAACGAGTAGGTCGAGGGAGGGGGCGGGGCGGGTGTCGGCGTGTTTCATGGTGAGGGCATTATAACGAGGATGGGGACGGGGCTCAACAGGAAAGACCCGCTGGGGAGGCAGCGGGTCGGGGTAGAGCTAGGATTGCTCGGGTTGGGACTTGGTGTAAAAGCCGAAGATTCGCATCCAGACGACTAGGCCGAAGGCGCCGCTCAAGAGGGTCACGATGAGATGGTTGGTGGCCAAATGCGTAGCGCCGCACCGGAGAGTCGGTGCGGCGCATAACTACGCTAGCAAGGTGTACTAGCGGAACGGTCTGGAGTTAATCGCCGGTAATCATCATGACTGCTACGGCGAACGTTAGGCCAGCAGTGGTAATGAGGATGGTCGTGAGGGATCTGGTGGCCAAGACCCAGCAGATGGAGGTGAGAACGGCCAGGTAGCTCAGGATGACGATGACCCCGCCGGGCCGGCGAAGCAGGCCGGCGGTGATTTCGAAGATGGGTCGGCTGACCTTGGTACCCGCGAAAAACCAACCGAGGGCGTAACCGATTAGGGCGATACCTAGCCAGAGGAAGGCGCTGGCCCTGACGTTCCAGTCGAACTTGAGCCAGGTGAGCAGGCCTACAATGATGCCGATGAGCATGGCGCAACCCAGCTGGAGTGACGCCAGGGTTAGGCCCGTGCGCTCGATGGCGTAGAGGGTGTAACCGCCTCGGGGCTCGTTGCTGAAAGGACCATTGGAACGGGGCATGATCTGTCCTTTGAGTAGAAGGTTCGAGGATGGAGGCAAGCTCGATGGTGAGCTGGTCGGTCCTAGAGCGTGCTTATTATACTATCTTTTGCTAGCAATAGCTACTTTTGTAGTACACAAAGTAGCTGGTCACACTCCTGAGCAACCAGCCCGCACATAACCGGCTCGTTGAAGCAGCGGGCTAAAAATGGAGGTTGTCGTCGCTCGTGAGCTCTTCGTAGGTATCATCGTTTAGGCTACCGACGGTGGCCAGGTAGGCTAGGTCGGCGCGGTAGATGGCAACAAGGTCAGCATAGCGGGGTGAATGCTTGTCGAATAGGATGAGCAGGGTGGCGATGGAGTCTTTGATAAATTCTTCGATCTCGTCGGCTGTCATCATTTCGCCCTCGGTTAGATCGGGGTTGGAGATGATACGAGCGGGCGGTTCGATGCCAGCGGCGAGGTAGTCGGATAGGCGCCAGGCGAGCTCAGATTGAGGTTGGGGGCGGTTCATGGGCGCTATTGTAGCATACGAAAAAGCGGGTGGCAGCTGGAGGGGCCGCCATCTGTGATGCACAGGTCAGATGGGCAGATCGAGCAAGATGTCCGCGATGGTGTAGTGTCAATAAAAGCCGAGGGGTTAGGGGTGTGGTGACTCTGGCGGTAGCATGTGGGGTCGGAAGGCGCGACCGAGATGGTACTCGTAAAAGGCGTCGCAGGTGGCTAGTGTGGCGGTGGCTAGGTCGGGAGCACCGACGATGCGACTGATGGGTTCGTAGGGCTGACTCGAGAGGAGGCGCCAGAGTTTGATGACTGAGGGGTTGAAAGGCTGGTCGCCGGGGGCGGCGTCGGCAGTACAAACGAGACCGCCACGGTCGGGACTAAAGGCGTAGGCGGTATCGAGGTCGTGACGGCCGCAGATGAGGCAGCCGGTGAGGTCGGGTCGATAGCCGAGTAGATCCAGTAGGCGGAGCTTGAACCACAGTTCGGGCAAGGGGCCGGTGGCGCCGGCATCGAGGGCCTGGAGCGCGGAGGCCAGGAGGTGGTAGAGGTTGGGATTGGCCTGGCCGGGTTCGGTGAGGCGGTCGAGGGCGGTGACAAAGGCATAGGCTAGGCCGAGGGACTCGTAGTTTGCGGCCAGATGGTGTGGATACCAGATCAGTCGGGCGCTGGTGATGAGGTCGAGATTGCGACCGCTGGCGAGCATGAGGTTGGCCTCGCCAAACAATTCGAGGTGGCCGGCCAGGCGACTCTTGATTTTGCGGACGCCTTTGGCTACGGCGCTGACTTTGCCGTGGCTGGGGGTGAGCAGTCGGATGATGCGGTCAGCTTCGCTAAAATTGGTCCGGCCGATGATGATGCCGGTGGTTTGGTAGGTGGGCATAGCTTATTATAGGCACATGGATGTATCTAAGGCTGAGTTGGAACGCGAACTGGCGAAGATTGGCTCTGTGCTGATCTGTCCGGTGGCGGTGATTGTGCGCGATGGTCGGGTGCTTATGGGTCTGCGCCATTATACGGCTGATAAATGGAAGGAGGTATCGGTCTGGACGATTCCTGGCGGTCGTTGTGATCCTGGCGAGTTGGTAGGTGTCGCACTGCGTCGTGAGGTGCGGGAGGAGATCGGCGTAACCGAATTGGAAATTGTGTCGTATGGGGGTACTGTGGCGGGTGCTAAACCAGGCGACATGGTGCCAATCTTTGTCTGCCAGACGGGTCAGGAACCGCAGCTTTTGGAGCCGGGCAAGTTCTCGGATTGGCGCTGGTTTGATGAGCAAGAGTTGCCGGATAGTTTTATTAATGCGGCGGCATTGGAGAGGATTCGGGCAGTTTTGTGATATTTTGGATAAGTTCCTAAAAAAATCAACAACCCAGTTGATCTTTCATAAGCAGGAGGATGTTGTGCCGAACCGGGTAACGATTGATGTGGTGCGGGTGGTGTTTACCGTCTATGTGTCGGAGATCTTTTCGGATCATCGGCGGGTTAATTCGGTGACATTTGATGACCCGAGGGCGGCCATCCGGTCTGATCTGCTGTCTGATTATGGCCGAGGGGTAATGGCCGGTTTGTGTGCGCATGTGGCGGGATTGGTCAGCGTGCGATGCTCGCGAATCTTCAATGGTCCAACTCGGCGTGAGGAATATAGGTTTGAGATCGAGGTACGAGTGGAAGCTGTGGGTCCGCGGGTCAATACAATGGCCCAGATTTTGAAGTCGTTTCCCGCTTGGTAGTAAGTAACCAGTCCTTTTGCGCCATCACTTTCTTTGGGAGGTGGTGGCGGATTTTTTTGTGGAGGCGATTAGTCTTCGGTGGCGGGCTTGTGGCCGGAGGCTTTGAGGACTTTGACGGCTTTGGAGACGACTTCGTCCGGGGTGTGGTGGGATTTAATGAGGTAGTCGTTGACGCCGAGGGCCTTGGCCAGCTCTTGATTCATGTCGACTTCGGCCTGGCCGAGGTTGGTGAGCAAGATGACCGGGATTTGGCGCAGGTCGGGTTGTTTTTTGATTTCTTTGAGGACATGGAAGCCGTTGAGCTTGGGCATGAGTATGTCGAGTAGGATGAGCTCCGGGTGGTATTGCTCCAAGAGACGTAAGCATTCTTCGCCGTTTGTGGCGACGTGGACTTCGTGACCCTCGAGTTCAAATTTGGCTTGGTACATTTCAACCAGGATTGCGTCGTCTTCGACCAGTAAGATTTTTGCCATTGATTACTCCTTACTATTTAGTTTATCAGATTTAGTCGAGGAGGGGTAATTGCTTGGCGATGGGGAGGGCAAAGTGGAATTTGCTGCCTTTGCCTTCGATGCTTGTGACCCAGATGCGGCCGCCGTGGGATTCGACGAGATTCTTGACGATGTAGAGGCCGAGTCCGGTGCCGCCGGCTTGGACCGACAGAGGATTGAAGATGCGACCGAATTTGGTGAAGAGGCGATCGATTTGGGTTTTGGAGATGCCGACGCCATGGTCGGAGATGGTGGTGATTAGTTCGTCGCCGTGGGTCTTGAAGTCAATATCGACAACAGTACCGGCATGGGAGTACTTGATGGCATTGTCTACCAGATTGAGGACGATTTGGTGGAGACGGGTCTCGTCGGCGAGCACCAGGGGCAGGCGGGTGCGGCGGCGGACGTTGATCATGATATTGCCGGCGGCACCTTTGCCGGCTACTTCGGATACGACTTCGGTAATGACGTTTTCCATGGCGACGGGGTCGATAGTGAGGTTGATTTTGCCCGATTCGATGTAGGTGGCGTCCATCAGATCTTCGACCAGATCGATCATGCGCTGATTGGATTGATAGACCCGGGACAGGTAGTGATATTGTTTTTCTGATAGGGTGCCGAAATCGTTTTTGAGGGTCATGGACAGGAAGCCCTTGATGGCCGTGAGCGGAGTCCGCAGCTCGTGAGAAACGATGGAGATAAAGTCGGATTTGATTTCTTCGACCTCGCGGTCTCGGGTGGTATTGCGGATGATGGCGATGCCGGAAGTAATGCGGCCGGTGTCGTCAAAAATCGGTGAATAGCTGACCTCGGTCCAGATGCGGCCGCCGGTGCGGTTTTCGATTAATTGTTCGGATTTGGTGATGGTGACGCCTTCTTTGAGTACGCGCTCGATGGGAGTGACGATGGTGGAGGCACCTTCGGGGCCGATGGTTTTGAAGATTTTGGCAAAGGGTTTGCCGATGGCTTCGGCGGCTTGATATTGAGTGATTTGGGTTGAGGCGGGGTTAAATCCGACGATGGCGCCGGTGCGGTCAAAGATCACAATCCCCTCTTCGGTAAATCGAAAAACGGCTTCCCAGCGTTCGCGCCGGGCGTTGACGTCGTGGTAAAGATTGGCGTTTTCGACCAGGACGGCCAGCCGAGTGGCGACGAGCCGGCCGAGTCTGGCCTCGTGGTCGCCAAAACTGCGATCGAGGCGCTCGATCAGGATGGTGCCGAGGGTTTTGGAGTGGTGGGTTACGGGAATAGCTAGGAGGTAGGGCGTTTGGCCGTGGCGGTCGAGTGACAGGGTTTGACGAGAGGCGAAGGCCTTGGCGGCTAGGTGCTTGGAGCCGATGTCGATGGTGGTGGGGTTGGTGTGGCTGGTGTCGGTTGACTGGCGCTGGATGAGCTGTTGGTGGATGGGATCGTAGAGGTAGATGCTGATGGTGGTCGCGTTCATGAGACTGGCGGTCTTGGACAGGTATTTTTGGTAGATGTTGCCAACGTTAAAGCCGACGATGGCTGAGAGCTCGGCCAGTTGAGAGAGTTCACGCAAGTGGCGTTGGGCTTTGGCAGCCATCTGGTTGGCCTCGATGGTTTTTTCGACCAAGGGTGTGATGTCGCGAGCGGTGCCAACAGCCCCGGTGACATGGCCGTCGGTGACAACGGGCGAGAGCGAAACTTGGACGTGGTGGCCTCGGCTGGTGGCGCGGGCATAGCACAGGAGGCGCTTGCCGCGCAGGACGTCGGCGATGAGTTCGATGGGTGATTGGTCAAAAATGATGTCGTCGCGGTCGGCCATGAGATTAAAGAAGGATTGGCCGGTGATGGGTTGGGTCAAGTCGAACAACCGGAGCCATTCGTCGTTGGTCTCGGTGGTGCGACCTTCGGCATCGATGACGATGAGGCCGTCGGAGATGCTGTTGCGGATGGTTTGGAGTTGCTCTTTTTGGCGGTAGAGAGTGGTGGTGTCGAGCTCTAGGTTGCGTAAATGGCTGGCGGCAGCGGTAATGATAAGGTTGAGGGCGGCTTGCTGGTCGGCGGTGAGATCAGGCGAGGGGCTGATGACGAGGGCGGCTAGGGTTTGACCTTGGGCGGCCAGCGGGCGGACAAGGGCTTGGTCAAGGGGTGGGGGTAAGGGTGCGGCGGTGAGTTGTTCGCGATTGGGGTAGGAAAGCTTGCCACGGAGGGGGGCGGGCAGGAGGTGTTGGTCTATAAAGTCAGCCTGGCCGCTGGGACCGTAATGACAGGCGGTGGCGGGGGTGTTAAGGGTGGCTTGGACGGCTTTGCAGAGCTGGCGCAGGAGACGGCGGGGATTGTCGGTTTGGCCCAAGCCTGTAATGAGCCGGCTGAGCTGGGGTAGGCCGGTGGTTTGTTGAGCTGGGGACGGCTGTCGGGCTGGCATAACCTTGGGTGACCACCTTTCTCTATGCACGGTAGCATTTAGCGGTTGTCGAACTCAAGCATGAGACGGATGAGCAGACTGGCTAGGGGATGATTTTGGCCTGGGCGAGGATCTGATTGAATTGGCTTGCGTAGGTCTTGTCTTCGGTGGAGAAGACAATGACTTTGTCGCGAACGGGTACCACTACCTGGCGGAGGGTTTTTTTGTCACCAAAAGCACCGGTTAGGTCGATGGCTTTTTGGCCGGAGACGGTAATATTGGCTTGCTTGAGGGTGCCGCGGGTAACGGCGGTACTGTAGCTGGAGAGGTATTGGTCGCTGGTGCGCTCGGTCAGCACGACCCGAGCGGCAACGAGGTCGTCGGAGCCATTGACGCGGCGAACCAGATTGGGGTTGAGGGTTAGGCTAATTTGGGTGCCGGTTGATTGCTGGACAACGTAGGCGCTCCAGTCTTTGGGATACTTGATTTCGAACGAGCCGAATTGGCTGGGGGCGGTGTAGGAGCGAAAAGGCAGGCCGGCGGCGATGGCAGAGGCTTGTTGGTCGGCTTGTTTTTGGTCGGCCTTGGCCTTGGTGACAGCGGCGGCGGTAGCTGTGGCCGCGGTTTTTTTGGCGCTGGTGGCCTGGGCATAAAAAATAACAGTCAGAATGCCAAAGGCCAGGGCGCCGAGCCCCAGGAGAATAATAAGGGCTGGGAGGGCGGGATTTTTGGTAGGCGTTGAGGTCACGGGGGTGCTCGACATGATGCCGCCGTTAAACGGATTGGAGCTCGAAGGTGTAGGTGGTTGATTATCCATTACTGCTTATGCTAGCGCGAGTTGGGGCTGGGGGCAAGCTGGGATGGAGAGCGGGAGGGTTTTTTCAAGGGTAGCGGTAGATGAGGGTGTGGGCGCCTTGCCGGACGGGCTGGCGGCCAGGTAGCTCAAAGACGTAGGAGGCAACAAGGGTGGGCTGGCGGATTTCGGCGGTTAGTTTGGTGTTGAGTCGGGCCATGTATTTGGGCAAGAGAAAAACGTAGATGGCGGCGGCCGGGGGTAGAGGGACGCGCCAGAGGTTGGCCAGACGAATGGTAACGAGGTGGCGGTAGCGCCAGGTGACCAGTCGTGAGACAAGAACCATGATGGGGTTGATCTCGTAGCCGATGCAGCGAATGCCGCGGGCGGCGGCGGCTCGCAAAAGTTGGCCGTCGCCGGAGCCCAGGTCGACTAGGGTCTGGCCGGGCTGGAGATTGAGGAGGTTAAGTAACGGCTGGTGGTCGCGGCGGAGAATGGGGACGTAGGGCGCACCCATGAGGCCGGCCAGAGCAAAGGCGGTAGCAACAGCTAGCAGTACGATAATAACGGCCATGGTGGCTAGGTGCCAAATAAGTCGGTTTGGTCTAGGTCGGCCCGATCCTCGAGCGGCGGGCGGTCGTCTGGGCTGCGGTTAGATGGAGCAGGGGCTGGCAAATTGCTGGA
>CAYOOH010000049.1:0-7334 GCA_964405545.1 uncultured Candidatus Saccharimonadales bacterium
TCTCGCTTACCAACACCCCATACGGCGTCACCTCCCGTCGCCACGGCAAATCCCGACCCTGCTCCCGATAAAACTCCCACACCTTGTCGCGAAATTGATCCACCACCCTATCCTAATCAGTCAATATTCAATTACAAGTAGTCGCGCTTTTTTAAGTATCTTCACCGAACTGACCTTGCAAAAAACAAGTGTTATGCTACTATAATAAAACTCATCCACCCCTCTAGGGAGTTCTCATGAGTTCACCCCTAACCGTCAGTCAGGTAAGTCCTCCACACCCCCAGCTCGGAGAGGTCCGATTCACAAACCCCTACCGACGCCTGCACCTCACCTTTCACAGCAACGGCCGCCTCAGCAGTTTCTTCGACCACGCCGGCCTCAGCGGAACCGTCGCACTGTCAATCGAACACCCCTGGCACGAGCAGGTAAAACATACGATCGACCCAAGCCGATACCAAGTGAATAGGTACGGTAGTGGTCAACCCGCCGACACCATCCGCTACATCGAGGCCGCCCTGGCCGACCCTCGGGTCGCGGCAAATCCGACACTGGTCCTCGGCCTCAACCAGGCCCTGACCGAGATTCGCCGAGCCCTCTAGCCCACACACCCGTTCCCCCGGCTCACTCGCCGGGGGATTCGCATTCAATCATTTGCCATTACGAAAAATAAGCCCGCACGCACGTCAACAACCGCTCTCCCACCGCTTCATCCAGCGCTCCCAGGCGCTTAACCAACCGCTGCTTGTCCAGCACCCGCACCTGATCAACCGCTGCCTGCGCCAATCTGCCCCCAAAGTCAAAATTCGTCCGAAAAGCATACTCATGCTCTGCCGTCGTCAATGGCACCACTACAACCGTATTCAAGTGTCGATTCGTCACGTCCGGCGACACCACCAGGCAGGGCCGGGTCTTACTCAACTCCGACCCTAACGTCGGATCCAGCGGTGTCAACCACACCTCAAACCGCTTTACCACCTCCATTCATGTCTGTCCCAATCCGACGGCCCTTGCTCCCCCAATAGCAGCCGATCTTCGCCCCGCTGATGCAATAGTCGAGCCGACTCTTCCCAGTCCCGCGTCGGCCCCACCGGTCTCAAAACCACCTCACCATTCCGAACCTCGACCACCACCTCGCCGCCCAGCCGAGCCTCATCAATCACCCGCTTCGGCAACCGCACCCCTCGCGAGTTACCAATCTGTACGATCTTCGCCGTTGTCTTCATGCCCTCATCCTAACCATTCTGCCGCGTAACTACAAGTAATTACTTCCCCTCAAACTTCAACGCGCACGAGTTCACGCAATAATGCTGCCCGCCCTTGTCCGCCACCCCCGGATCACCCTCAAACAAATGCCCCAAATGCGACCCGCACCGTGCGCACACAATCTCGGTCCGATGCATTCCAAACGAATCATCATCCCTCAGCTCCACCCGCCCCTTAGCCGCCTCAGCATAAAACGCCGGCCAACCCGCCAGCCCCGGCAGCCTACTCTCAAACTGCGTCGCACTCGAAAACAGCTCTTGCCCGCAGGCCGCACAGTGATACATCCCGTCCCCCGGCGCCTCTACATACTCGCCCGTCCCCGGGGCCTCCGTTCCCCGCTCCCTTAGCACCCGATACTGCTCCGCAGTTAATTTCTTGCGCCAGTACTCTTCTGGCATCTTCTTCAAATCCTCCATCCCGCCTCCTCTTACTCTCCCATCCTATCATTTACCGCCATAACCACCCGCCAGCCCCACCCCTCACCTTGACAAAAATCTCACAAAAGCTAAAATACTACCCGCTCGACATCACCCCGATGTCGGCGTACCCGAAAGGCCACAATTTCATGGCTAAGGAAGAAATCACCCGACTGATCGATGATCTTGACGGCGGTAGGGCCGCCGAAACGGTCGCTTTCCAGATTGACGGCCAGCCATATGAAATCGATCTGTCAGCCCGAAACGCCGCCAAGCTGCGACGCGATCTGGCTCCGTTCATCAGCGCCGCCCGCAAGGAAGCCAGCGAAGCCAAGGGCAAGGGTCGTGGCACACAGCCCACGTCAGCTGCCGCTCGCCGTCACCTCAATCAGCAGATCCGCAGCTGGGCTCAGGCCAACGGCATCACCGTCGCGGCTCGCGGCCGGATCGCTCAGGACGTCGTCGACGCCTACCGCCGCGACAAGTAACATCATTTCCCCCGCCTCGCATCCAGCGAGGCGGGGGTTTCCCGTTCTCACCACCCAGTCACCCAAACCCTCATCTCCCCGCCAACCCACCAAAAAAGCGCCCGCCGCCGCGAGCGCCCACACCCAACAATAATTCCTGGCGGAGGGAGAGAGATTCGAACTCTCGAGGGACTCGCGCCCCAACTCGCTTTCCAAGCGAGCGCCATAGGCCACTAGGCGACCCCTCCTGACGCGTCTCTCCGGCCAAAACCCTCGCCGCACGAGAACTCGGCCATTATACGACCTCCCACCCCTTCCCGACAAGCCTCACTCCTCACTATCCTATCAATCCGCTCGAGAAGGAATTGACAATCCCCATCGGTATGTCAAAATATTCCAGAACGCACTGTCCGTACGTTCGTTCCTATCACCAATCGAATGGCCACTTCCACGGAAGGCACTCACTATGAGGTTCAGCCGCACTAGGCACGACAGTTATAGCCCACCGCGAGGCTCACAGCCCGGCGGCAAGCTCGTCCGAACCTGGTACTTTCTCGGAGCCTTCACCCTCATCGCCGGCATCATCAGCGGTGGGGTCACGGTATACGGGTTCGTCTCCGGCAAGCCCAGCCTCGTCTCGGGCCTGCTCATTCCCACCGGCCTCATGGTTGGCGTTGGCCTCAGCCTGATCCACCTCATCACCGCCTACCGCCAGCCCAAGACCGCTTCCGGCAAGCTCGGACTGGCACTCAAGCTGGCCAAGCTCACCGGTTCCCTCGGACTGGCGCTCGTCATCTCAGGTCTGGCCCTGCTAGGCTATGACAAGGTAAGCGCAGCCCCAGTCAAACTCTGGGTCGTCACGCTGTCTTCCGGCTTCAGCCACTACCTGTTCCTGGGTGCGATTGGTTTGACTCTCATTAGCACCATCATATCCAGCCTGGCCACCTGCTGGCACTCAATCGTCACCGGTAGCGACCCCTACGCCAGCAGCCTTGCGCCGGTCACGCCAGTATTGCCATACGGTGGCGACCACAGTGGTGGTATGTTTTCCCCGATGGGCAGGGGTTCGAGTACTCACCTGGACTCCTCCGACCTTTCCGACTTGGGCATCAGCCTCCCGGTCGATGACAGCTCCCCTCGAGGTCGGCGAGGACACCGCTAACCGTTCCACACCTTAACGCCGGCGGCGGGACTGCATTATTGCAGCTCCGCCCCGGCGGTTGTTTATTCGCCCGCAAATCATCCCAGCAATCATCATTGACTTTAACTTTGCATATGCCAAACTAATCAACGAGCCGAACATAGCTCGCACCGGCCCATCCGGGCCACATTCACTCACCCGCGGCCACCACGCCGCTCGTCCCAAAGGTGACAAGAAATGAGTTACGGTCCGCACTACCTCGACTCTAGCCACAGCGGATCCGCAGATCGTCAGCTTAGCCCCGCCAAGATCCTTGGCATCATCGCTGGCCTCGCGACAGTCGGGACACTCCTGGCCTGGATCCAGAATGTCTTCCAGGTTAAGCAGCTCGGCTTCCTCAACATCCACTTCATCACCAACAACAACCCGGCCCTCTTCATGATCGCGGCCCTCTACCTGGTCAACTTCTGCGCTCGAGCCGGCCACGATCAAGGTGCCAAGGCTGGGCGCGTCATCTTCCTGATCCTAGGCAGTATCGCAACAGCTGCCGCCCTGCTCGCACCCCTCCTGGCCGCCCGCATCAGCAAGCTTCCGGCCCACCTCGCTCTCTACCTCACCACGCCTCGGCTCCTAATCGTAGCCGTCGTTTTCCTCCTGGCGTCACTCCTCTTCGCCGTCCGTTCCCGCTAACCGCTCCCCCTGGGCGGAGGCCCCTCAGCCTCCGCCCGATTTTTTATGGCAATCTTGTTAAAAGTAATTTACAAAAGCTATTGACATAATAAACGCAAGGTACCATAATTACAAAAAATCCACCTCAGCGTGGAGAGAACCCTTCCTTTTACGCACTTTCTCATGATTGGACTTTCAAGGGTTAAGCCTAATCATGAGGAAATCGCAAGATTGCCTCCGGCACCAGGATGGCCGTAAATCATCCAGACCCTTCACATTTAGAGGAGCATAATGCGACTCATACCCAAAACGCCACGTGGCAGACTGGGGATCGCTTTGGCGGTTCTTTTTCTGTTGATTGTGGCTGCCATCGTCTACGACGTGATCTGGGGGTGGCCCGGAACTACTCCGACCTCCATCCCCCGACCGCCTGTCGCGGCCACACCCGAAACGATTGCGCCCAACAATGTCGATCGGACCCGAACCCTGTTCGGACCCTGGGAGCTAGCCGCTCCGGGCAGTACCGGCGCCCCTGCGCTGGTCATGCTCCGGCACGACGGCGGCCTGGACGTCTCCTCCTGGAGCGTCCCGGTCGACGATTCGTGGCGGCAGACCGACCCTTCACTGATCAGTGCGCTCACACCCGGCGACCAGCAGGTGACGCTGTCAACCAGCGATCACCACACGTTCGTACTTGCCTACGGGCAGCCGTTCGTGTTCGAAAGTCAGCCGGGATACGTTTTCGCCATCAACCGCAATAGTGACAATAGCTACACTATCGTCACTACAACCACTGACCAGGCCCACCGGCTTGGTCACTCCATCAGCCGGTAAAGGACGGTAACCATGTTTTGGACCGCACTGGTGATGACCTTTGTTTTGGTCATCCCGCTCATGCTGCTGTCGCTCATCCGCACCAAGTCTCCAACTCGTGTTCTGACCTATGCCAGCATCGCGACAACAGTCTTCACGCTGCTTAACTGGTGGCTAATCTTCGCCGAGGTGCCTGTCATTGGCTTTACCTCCGTTAGCATCTGGCACAATTTCTGGCTCTACTTTAACGAGCTCCTAATCTTGGGGCTCATTCTGTGCGCAGCTGGACTCGACTGGAACGCTGACGATCTTCGAGATGCCTTCCACACTGGAGCCTCCATCGTCCTCAGCCTGATCGTCTTCCTGCTCCTTCTGGGAGTAGTAGTCGGCACTGGTGGCGTCTTCAGCCAAAACCGTGCCACTTCCCTGGCCAACCAGGTCAAGGTAACTATCCACCACAAACCAGCCAAACCCGGAGACCCAATCGAGGTCCCCAAGACCGACGAACAGCACATCCTAATGGCTCCGAGGCAGGTGGCTAATGCGGCCGCCAAGCAGGCTCTCACCGGCAACCTCGGCACCATCTACGAGATCGACCCGGCAACCGGTACGCTCGCGTCCCAGGCCGGGACACTGAAATGGTTCTACCCGCTCGGCATCAACTCTTGGACCACCAGCAATCGGGTCGACGGCGTCGTTCCCGGTTACGTTGAGGTCAACGCCGAGGATCCTACAGAGCATGCCGTAGCTAAGGTCGATGACCTAAAAAGCGGCAGTGTACTGTATCGGATGAAGTACTACCCCGGAGGCTACTTCGGACACGACATCCGTCGACTCATCTGGGACACGTATCCCGATCAGGCCATTACCGATATCACACTCGAGCCCGACGACAGCGGCAAACCGTACTTCACGGCCTCGCTGGACAAGTTGACGCTCAACATGCAGCCAACCGTTCCGGACAAGCTGCTCGTGATCGACGCCTGGACAGGCGATATCAAGGAACACTCACTCAGCGACATCCCCGACTGGGTTGACCGCGTTTACTCCAAGGAAACCGTTGAGCACATGCTCAACTGGTGGGGAGAATGGGCCGACCCAGCCAATGCCGAGTACGGATTCTGGTACGAGAACCCCAGCAATCGGTACAAGGTCGACAAGGACCAGGATCCGGAGCTCGTCTACGTCAAGGGCGGCCACCCGTACTGGCAGGCCGTCATGACCTCCTACAACAGCGACAACACCGGTTCGTATCTCGCCCTGGTGGATGCCCGGACAGGTGCGGCCGATTTCTACGAGGTCCCTGGCCTGTCGCTAGAGCAGAAGGCCAAGGAGGCTATCTTCGGCTTCGGCGGGAACACCCGCAAACTGGTTCCGACTCACCTCACCATCCACAACATCTACGGCCGTCTCACCTGGGTAGCTCCGCTGCTTCAGGAAGGCGCCAACGAAACTGACACGGGCGAGTCGCCCTTCAAGGGTTTCGCTCTCGTTCCCGTAGACTCCGTCAACGCCAGCAACTCCGTGGTGTTCAAGGTAGAAGGCGATGTCAAAGCCGATGCTCTCGCGGAGTACCGCGACCATCTGACCAACGGCACCGACAACAGCGGCCCGACCGCTACCTCCAAGACGGCCACCATCGACGGCACTGTCCTCCGGGTCAGTCAGCCGACAGTAGCCAACAACGTCACGAGCTACCAGTTCGTTCTCGAAGAAGACCCAGGCCACATCTACACGGCTACGGTCGACAACAAGAACCGGCCCGAGCTGATCTTCATTGAGAAGGGCGCTCATGTCCGGATCACGTATCTCGACACAGGCGACACACTGCGCACCGTGGCGGCCTACGACGACCTAGGTCTCCGTATCGGTCAGAACGGCACGCCCGTTCCGACTCCGTCGGTTAGCGGCACGCCCGCCCCGACCACCAAGTAACCGCCTCGGCGGTTAGGCCCAGGAGCAAGCCTCACAAACTCCTCCCGCGGGAGAGTCGCGCACCACGCGCGACCCCTCTCGCGGGGCAAGTCCATAAGTATTGCTTATGCTGATGAGTCCCACTAGGACGAAACTTGCCACCGCTCACAAACCTCCCCCCACATCATCCGCTCATAACCCGCTCAATTTTCAAACCTCAACCCCAATCCCCACGCCCCTCAAAAACCCTCCCCATCAAAGCCTCCCCATCCACTCCTCAAGCAAAGCTTGACAAAAAAGCATTAGTAACATATAATAAAGAATGATGTTCTCCACCTAACGAGAGGAATCTCATGCGCGGAAATATCAAGGGAGTCGGCATCGCGATTGTCCTTACCGGCATCGCTCTCGTCGTCCTCGTCATCAACGTCCACAGATCCCCGGCGTTGCAGGGCGTCCCCACGCCCACGACGTCCACGACGACCACCCCACCGCCTGGCATCCACCAGCAGGTGCAGTAACACCACTGAGGGGTTCCGCAAACCATCGCGGGACCCCTCAACCATGTCTAGGCACTCTTATGCTAAGCTAACATCATGAACGTCATCCAGCTCACCGGCATCGCCAAAACTTTCACCGACCGCGCCGAAC
>CAYOOH010000050.1:0-7319 GCA_964405545.1 uncultured Candidatus Saccharimonadales bacterium
ATGCACACTAGGGCAGACCCGATGCGCGAGAGTGCCGGGAGTTCAGACGTGGGCTGTTCCCATCTATGCGGGGCCGGGATTTGGTGACGGGTTTGCCCAAGGAGATGATGGTGACGCCAGATCAGATTCGGGCGGCATTGGCCAAGAGCGTGCGTGAGATCGTGGAGGCGGTTAAGATTACGATTGAGGAGACGCCGCCTGAGCTGGTGGCAGACATTATGGAGCGGGGGATTTATTTGGCCGGTGGCGGGGCGTTGTTGAAGGGGCTGGATGTAATGTTGCATCGGGAGACCAAGATGCCGGTCCATATTGCAGACGACCCTTTGACGGCGGTGGCGCGAGGAACGGGACTGGTGCTTGAGGATATTGACGCGCTGAAGGATGTGCTGGTACCGACGCAGTATGGAAAAATGCCGCGATGAATCGAGCCAAGACCAACCGGCGGATTGTAGCGGTGGTTGGGGTTGGGGCAGTTTTGGTGGTCTTGGGACTGATGGGCTGGTTGGGGCCGGTGCGGTGGCTGTATGACCACACGGTTGTGGTGGCGGCTCGGGGCTTGACAGAATGGGGGATGACGGCGGGGGAAGCGGTAGGGAATGTGACCCGGGTAAAGGATTTGGCCCGGGAGAACGGGGCGCTGGAGCAGGAGAATGCGCAGCTGCGGCAGCGGTTGGCGGCGGACGCGGAGACGAGGCGGGATAATGACTTGCTTCGTAGTCAGCTGGGACTGGAGGTGGCTGGCGGCCCGAGGCAGGTAGCAGCCGAGGTAGTGGCGTTTGAACCGGACTCGTATCGTCAGTTTGTGACGATTCATAAGGGAACAGCGGCTGGCTTAAAGCCTGGCATGGCAGTGGTGAGCGGGGGTATTTTGATTGGGACGGTAGCGGACGTGGCGGGTGGAACGGCTCGTATTTTGCTGGTGACGGATCCAGAGTTTAAGCTAACGGCCAAGGATCAGGATACGAACGCTAGTGGCATTATTCGGGGTCAGCTAGGGGGTGGGTTGTTGTTGGATAAGATTGGCCAAACGGATACGGTGCGGCCGGGTGATAGTGTGACGACTGACGGCTTGGGTGGTCTGGTGCCAGCGGGTTTGTTGATTGGCAAGGTCGAGTCGGTTGATAGCGGAGCGAATGTGGTGTTCCAGACGGCGCGGGTGGAAACGTCGCTCAAGCCGAGCCAGCTGCGGTTTGTCTATGTAGTGACGGGACCATGAAGCGCTTAGGGCTTTTGGCAGTGGGGGCGGTATTGGTGGTGGCGCAATTGAGTCTGCTGCCGGCCCTGCGGCCATTGGGGGTGGTGCCGGATGTAGCGCTGGTGCTGGTGATCTTGGTGGCGCTTGAGGGAACGGCTAGCTTGGCGCTAGGGGTAGGGGTGGCAGCCGGAGCGGTGCTTGATATTGGCAGCGGCGCGAACGTGGGTATGTGGATAGGCTTCTTGGTAGTGGCGGCGGTGTCCGGTGGGCTGGTGCATAGATCGGGTATCGAGACGGATCGATGGTGGGTGCCAGCGGTGATGATCGTGGTTGGGACTGTGGTGTTGACCATGGTAGTATTGATTAGTATGGGTAATGTGGTGGCGCATTGGCCAGTGGGCTATTTGGGGCGGCGGCTTGTGGCGGAGGTGGTGTTGAATATCGCACTTATGATGGTTTTGCGACCGGTGGTGCGGCGCTTGGTGCCGGGGCAATCAGATTTGACAGAAGTGAGGGGGTAGGGAGATGGGGCGATCTGTTTTTGGTTATCTTGAGGGGCAGTCGGGACGCGATGGCCTTAAAGTTAGCCGCGACATGGCGCGGCACGAGAGCTGGGTGGAAGCGATTTTGCCGGCTGAGGGCGGGGCGGCAGCAACAGAGGGCGAGACGGATCGGCGGCCGCTGTTGATGTTTGGGTTGGTTGGGGCGGCCGCTTTGGCTATCTTGGTGCTGCGGTTGTTTGTGCTGCAGGTGGTGTCGGGCGATCGGAACTTGGCCTTAGCTGACGGTAACCGGGTGCGCGAACGGGTGGCACGGGCGCCCCGGGGCATGATTTATGACCGGGATCATGCGGTTTTGGTTCAGAACCAGGCTAGTTTTGACGTGGTGGCGGTGCCACAGCTGTTGCCAACTGATAGTTCGGCGCGACAGGCGGAGTACGCGAAGGTAGGGGCTATGATTGGTCTGGGCGCGGCCGAGGTAGCGGCTAAGGCTGAGGTGACGTGTCGTAACGGGGCGGCCGGTTGTATGAACACGCCGGTGCCGCAGTTGGTGGCGGCGGGGGTGGTTCGGGAGCAGGCACTGCTGGTGGATCAGGCGAGCGCTGGTCTACCGGGTTTTTCGCTGGATGTTAACCCGGTTCGACAGTACCAGGATGGCGGTTTGCTGTCGGTGTTCTTGGGTTATACGGGGCGGGTCACGACGGGAGATTTGAAAGCCGGCTCGAATTATGGGCCGACGGACTTGATTGGCAAGGTGGGGCTCGAGAAGCAGTACGAGCAGGTGTTGCGAGGCCAAAACGGCGGAGAGCGGACCGAGGTGGATGCAACCGGCCGGCCGATCCGGGTACTGGCCAGCCGCGAGGCGACGCCGGGTAATAATGTGGTGTTATCGATTGATCAGGGCTTGGAACATAAGTTAGCCGAGTCAATCCAGAAGCAGATGGATGCGGCGCATGTCGGGCGAGGGGCGGGGGTGGCGCTCAACCCCAAGACGGGTGAGATACTAGCGGCGGTGTCGCTGCCGTCTTATGACAATAATTTATTTAGCAAGGGGATTTCGTCTGCCGACTATCAGAATTTGGTTAGTAATAAGGATCAGCCGCTGTTTAACAAGGTATTGAGTGGGGCGTATCCGACGGGTTCGATTATTAAGCCGCTGGTGGCAAGTGCGGCGCTGCAAGAGGGGATTGTAAGGCCTGATACAACGATTGACGACACCGGTCAGCTCGATGTGGTGAATCCTTATGACAATTCGGTGCATTATATTTATAAGGGTTGGGAGCATAGCGGACTGGGGATTGTTAACTTGTTTTCGGCGATTGCGCGGTCGAGTGACATTTACTTTTATACGATTGCCGGTGGATTTACGAACTTTACGCACTATTTGGGCGTGACTAAATTAACGGATTACTACAAGAAATTTGGGCTGGGATCAAGAACGGGTGTGGATGTGCCGGGCGAGACGGCCGGTAGGGTGCCGACGCCGGCTTGGAAGAAGGCTTTTTCGGGTCTGCCCTGGTATACGGGTGATACGTATAATATCGCGGTTGGACAGGGCGACTTGCTGGCGTCGCCGTTGCAGATGGCGGTAGCGACATCGGCGATTGCCAACGGTGGGACGCTTTTTAGGCCTTATTTTGTCGGTCAGGTGGTGGATGTAATGGGTAGGGTGGTGAGTACTACAAAGCCGACGGCTGTGGCGCAGAATGTTATTTCGCCCAATTATCTGGCCTTGGTGCGGCAGGGAATGCGTCAAACGGTGGCTAGTCCGCAAGGGACGGCCTGTTGTTTTATGGACCGGGATGTGCCGGTGCCGGTGGCGGGCAAGACGGGTTCGGCTGAGACGGATCCGGAGCATAATGTGCCACCGCATTCGTGGTTTACGGCTTTTGCGCCGTACGATGATCCGCAGATTGTAACGGTAGTGCTGCTGGAGAAATCGGGTGAGGGGGCGCAGTACGCGGTGCCGGCCACTCGAGAGACGCTGCAGTGGTATTTTACTCAGGGAGCGGGCGCACACAAGTAATGCGAGCATGAAAATGGCAGGCGGACATGGTCCGCCTGCCGGATAGGGTTAGGCTAGAACGGCCCGAAAGCTAGGATCGAACAGCGGCGCACAGGGGCCGAAGACGGCAGCAACTTCCGGTTCTAGGGTTTCTGGGCAGAAGATGCGAATGATACGCGCTAGGTTTACGTTTTTTGGCAGTCGGGCTTGGAGTTGTCCGGCCAGGTAGTAGTGTGGCTCTACCTGGTAGGCGGCGAGGCCAGGGGCCAAGGGACGCGTGGCGTCGGCTTGGCTAATTCTAACGACCCTAACCTTGTATCGCTGAGCTAGCTGTCCAAGCAGGTCATCACGAGCGGCTTCGAGGAAGCCGTCAACGACCAGGACGATGGAGGAAGCCTTTGAGCTCATGGGTGTACCCCTTCGTGCTCTAGCGTATTCTAGCCGACTGTCGTTACGCGGCCGGCGGGGTCGTAGGTTAGCCGCAGACTGTGAGGGAGTGAGGCAATCGATTCCCCAATAAGATTGGCGGCCGCGAAGTAGGCCGCGTCGGGTACGAGAAGAGCGGCGATTTGGGCTAGATCGACAGGCTGGCCGTGGAGTCGACCTAGGCGCTGCCTCAAGAGGAACGGCGAGGCTGCCGCGTTGAGCGCCATGGTTCGGCTGGGCCGAGTGTCTTCGGGTGAAAGCCTGAGGACGGTTGGGCTACCGCCGGTGAGTCTGACTGCTTTTGCAACGGCTTGTTCTGGGGCAGCACCAATAACGACGAGGTAACGGGTTGTGGACATGCGAGCTAGTCCGATCGTTGAGTAGGGCGCTCGGAAAAATAGTGAGCTTCGGTCAATTGTAAACTAGAATAGGCGGTTTGGGGAGAGGGGATTTGGCGGATTTATGGGCTGTGTGCGAGAGACGGTTTTTTGGCTTAAGAGAGGCACCCAAAACCGTTAAACAATAGTAACTCTTGACGCTTTTGCTGGGTTGGAGGAACATAGGAAAGCAAAATACAGAACTAAAAAGCGTCTCGGGGAGAACAGCCCGAGGATTTTTTTCACCCTAGAGTAACGCTTATGTTCGAGAAGGAGTAGAATTTATGCCTACAACAGCAACAGATTTTTATTTAACTGCCGACGGGATTGCGGCTCTCAAGGATGAGCTGCATCAACTGTTGACCAATAAGCGAGGCGAGATTGCCGAGCGCCTAAAGGAAGCTAAGGCGGACGGTGATTTGAGCGAGAACGCGATGTATGATGCAGCGCGGGATGAGCAGAGTTTTGTTGAGGGCCGGATTGCCGAGATTGAGCATATTTTGAAGCACGCGGTGGTGATTACTCACAAGACCGGGGGTGGGGTGGCGCTGGGATCAAAGGTCCATGTGGAGGTCGAGGAGGGTGAACAGCAATATGTGATTGTTGGCTCAACCGAAGCTAATCCGGATGAGGGCAAGATTTCGGACGAGTCGCCGATCGGCAAGGCGCTTTTGGGCAAGAAGCCGGGCGATGAGGTCGAGGTGGAGGTGCCGTCAGGCAAGATTGTTTATCGGATTAAGCGGGTCGAATAGCGCGAGCGATTGGTCAATGTAACCAGCCGAACAGACCGCCTCTCGTCAGCAGGTGGTTTTTCGGTTAGAATGGGCGGGATGTATTCTGCTGATGGACAAGATAGCGATTGGCTTGACCAACTGGTGGAGCGGGTAACGACGACGTATCCCGCGGGTGAGCTTGTGGTGGCTAGCGGTCATTCACCATCGGGGACATACCACATTGGTACGCTACGGGAGATAATGACAGCCAATGCGATTGCCTGGGCCTTGCGGCGAGCTGGTCGGCAGGCGCGGCATATTGATTTTGTGGATGATTTTGACGCCTTTCGGAAGGTGCCAAAGTTTGTACCGGAATCGTGGAGCAAATACCTGGGTCAGCCGCTGCCGGTGGTGCCGGATCCATTTGATTGTCATGATAGTTACGGGGGTCATTTCTTGGCCCAGTTACACGAGGGGCTGGCGGCGCTGGGCTGTATGCCGGACGAGATAGTGTCGGGTTACGACAATTATCGGAGCGGAGCGATGGCCGACGAGGTGGCAATGGCCTTGGATAAGATGGCTGAGGCGCGAGAGATCTTGACCGAGGTTGGCGGCCGGCAGCTGGATGAGGGTTGGGCGCCGGTGCAGATTTTGGATGAGCGCGACAACCTACGGACGCTCAAGTTTGCGGGCTGGGACGGAGCGTCGCGGGAGGTAAGGTGGCGTGATCGTGACGGTCAGATGGGGGTAGTGAGCGCAGACAGCGGTCGGGTGAAACTAGACTGGCGGCTGGATTGGCCGGCGAGATGGGCCAAATGGGGCGTGAGCGTGGAGCCGTTTGGGCGCGATCATGCCACTAAGGGCGGTTCGTATGAGACGGGGGCGGTATTGGTGGAGCGGGTGTTTGGCGGCCGGGCGCCCTATCCGGTGCCGTATGAGTTTATTAACGCGGCTGGTGAGACAAAGAAAATGAGCAAGTCGACGGGGAATGTTCTAACGCCAGCGATGGCGCTGGAGGTGATGCCGCCGGAGTTATTGCGTTATTTTGTGGTACACCCACGGCCGAGCCGGACGCTGAATTTTGATTCGGGGGCTGGTTTTTATGGTTTGGTAGATGAGTATGTGCGGGCGCGGGCGGCCGGCGGGGGCGCGGCGTTGGAGTATGCTCGGGCCGGAGCGAGGGAGGAGGTGGTGTCATCGGTGCCGTTTAATCATTTGGTGTCGGTGTATCAGGCGGCACGGGAGGATGAGGGGAGGACACGGGAGATCTTGGAGCGGACGGATTATGGTCCGGCGGTGGGGGAGGAGTGGCCGGTGATCGCACGTGAACTGCGTTTAGTCAAGAATTGGCTGGCGGCTTATGCACCGGAGAGTGTTAAGTTTGCGGTTCGGGAGACGCTGCCGGGAGTGAGCTTGAGTGAGGCGGAGCGGGAGTTTTTGGGCAGACTGGCCACCACGATTGAAGAGGAGCAGGATCTGAACGGTCAGGGTATGCATGATGCGATTTACGCGGCGGCACAGGTGGCTGGGATTAAGGCGGGGGTAGCCTTTGTGGCTTTGTACCGGGTACTGCTGGGGCAAGATTCGGGTCCGAAGGCGGGCTGGTTCTTGGCTAGTCTGGAGCATGACTGGTTGGTACGGCGGCTGCGGGAGGCGGCGGAAAGCGGGTAGAGAGTGATATTGACGTCACCGGTATTGTATAGGCTTCTCGTGGTATCGGATAAAACATTACACGGGTATGGTATTGGCGGTCCGATTGCCCCGACTCGGAGAGTGGACTTATTTTTGCCGATGGGTTGTTGGTGGAGATCGCTGGCCTCGAACAGGTGACGGCAGGTGTGTTACAAGCTTGGCCAACCAATGATAAGATAGGCTAAATGTGAGGAATGAGTTGTGATCGATATTCGGATGGTGCATGAGCAGCTGGAGGCAGTAAAGGCGGCAGCCAAGAATAAAAAGGCTGGGATTACCGCTGAGGAGATTGACCGGCTGGCGGAGCTTGACCGGCAGCGCAAGGTGCTTCAGGGCCAAGTGGACGAGAAGCGGCGCCAGCGTAATGACCACGCGGCTCAGTTTAGGGCTACCAAGGGAACGACTTCGCAG
>CAYOOH010000051.1:0-7265 GCA_964405545.1 uncultured Candidatus Saccharimonadales bacterium
TGCGATAAAAACCATGGAGCGATTCCTTCATCTGTCCGCTCAAGCTCAGGCGCAGCAGGTGCGGGCCGGCGGCCAGCTCATCCTCGAATCGGAAGGTGACTGTTTGGCTCTGTGCGTCCCAGGTAATGGCGGCCGCTTGCTGACCCGAGGCCAGCTCTGCCCGCTCAATCTTCAGTTCGACGGCATGAAACACCAGTTCGCGGCCCGCCGTCTTAAGCTCAAACCGGATCTCCTCCTGGACCCGAAAGCGGAATTGATCCATGTCCACCTCCAGCGCCAGCTGGTAGTGCTCCGGAATGATATTTTCGAGCAGTCGAGCCACAATTGCCATAGGAGCCTCGCAGGTTACCCCATTACTATACCGGTTTTGGCCCCTCTCTCGAAGCATAAGCAGATTAGGGTCGCAGAGTGCCAGCTCGTGATAGACCTGAGTCTCAAAACCCCCTCCCGATTAACATAAGCCACCTGCAGTCGAGGACTGTTTGAGCGAAAGCGAGTTTCCGCTAAGACAAACGGGGCTTATGTTCGAGAGGGAAGTGAGTGGGAGGTTTGCAAGACCCAGGTGTGATAGCTCTTGACAATATATACAATATAGTATAATATAAATAGGATCCTCGCTTCGAGAAGGGAAACATTCATGCCCTACCCCACGACCAAGCTCCAGACTCCGGCCCAGTGGCTGGAGGAGCTCCACCCGGGCTGGACCATCTGCGACTACGACGGCTGGCGCGACAAGCCGTTCACGGACCCAGTCAGCCGCGAGGAGTTCGAGGACCGCTTCGCACAGTGTACAGTGACACGGCCTCCCGCCGCCTGATGCGTTACCCACCGGCCCCTCGGGGCCGGTGGTATCATATTATTGCGCCCTCCACTCTCCTCCGCTATACTACCTTCTAACGTCGGCCGTCTGGCCGGCCATTTTTACATTAACCGTCCACGACTGATAATCGTCCCACAACTAAATAACAATTGAATAAGGATATCCTATGCAAACTAACTTTCTAGCCGCCATCAACCTCATCGCCGAGGAAAAAAACCTTCCCCGCGACATCGTCATCCAGACTGTCGAGGCCGCCCTGGCCGCCGCCTACAAAAAAGATTACACCGACAAAGATCAAGAAGTTCGAGCCGAGCTCGACCAAGAAACCGGCGAAGTCCGGATCTTTGAGTCCAAGACCGTCGTACCCGATGGCGAAGTCACCAATGATTTCCTCCAAATCTCCCTAACCGACGCCAAGAAAATCGATCGCAAAGCCGTCGTCCGGGCCGCTGATCCCGAGAACGACATCGAGCCCTATATGGTTGAGATGGAAGCTCATCCCGAAGATTTTGGCCGGGTTGCTGCCCAAACCGCCAAGCAAGTCATTATCCAGCGCCTGCGTGAGGCCGAGCGCGAGATCATCTTTGCCGAGTACCAGGACAAAGAAGGCCTTGTTCTTAACGGCACCGTCCAACGCGTGGAAGCCAACATTGCCTACGTCGACCTCGGCAAAGCCACCGGTGTGCTCTTTGCGGCTGAGCAAATTCCCGGCGAGCGCTACTACACCGGCGCCCGCACCAAGGTCTACGTGGTACGCGTCGAGCAGACCGTCCGCGGTCCCCAGATCGTCCTGTCCCGCGCTCACGCCAACATGGTCCGGCACCTGTTTGAGCTCGAAGTTCCCGAAATCGAGGCCGGTACCGTCGAGATCGTCAATATCGCTCGCGAAGCCGGCGTTCGGTCCAAGGTAGCCGTCCGCTCCCACGCCGCCGGCGTCGACGCTGTTGGAACCTTTGTCGGCGGCCGAGGGAGCCGCGTCCAGGCCGTTATGAGCGATCTAGGCGAAGAGAAAATCGACATCATCCCCTATGCTGACGACCCCGAAACCTACATCGCCAACGCTCTGTCGCCCACCCGCGTCGTCAGTGTCACCCTCAACCAAAACGACAAAAAAGCCATCGTTCGCGTTCCCGAAGACCAGCTGTCGCTTGCCATCGGCAAGCAAGGTCAAAACGTCCGCCTGGCCGCCAAGCTGACCGGCTGGAACATCGACATTATTTCGGCCGACGAGTCACGCATTGAGGCCGCTGCCGAGGCTGCCGAAGAAGTCGCCACGTCTGCTCCGCGCAAGGGCAAGCCCGATCTCGAAGGCTCCCTCCTCAACGCCATCAGCCAGCAGTCCGACGACGATGCTGATGGTATCGATCCGGCCCGAGATGAGGCGGCGAGCGGTACCCAAGCCGACCCCCTTTCAGGCCAGGATGCCGACGCCTAGGCCAGAGGCTTAAAAATTTGTCAGACCCATCTGGAAGACATCAGAAAAGTCATTGACCCAACATATCAAATATTGTAGGGTATAAATGCCCCAAATGAGGCGAGCGCTCACTGCGTAGCGCCTTTTTGGTGTAAATTGACATATTTGTGCCTGCTTTCGTCAAGCCCGAGGGGGTGAGCAAAACCGCATGGCACGTTACCCGCATACACCCAGACCGTGGTATCGCAATCCGCTGCCACGATTTCTGACTCAAGTTGCTATAGGAATAGCGGGACTGGCCCTGGCGGTCGGTGCGGCTTTCTGGTCTACTTCCGATCCGCCGCCCATTCCGCTCAAGGAACTACCGCATAAGACTGGTTTTAGCCAGCTCAAACTGGACTGTCAAAATGACTGTTTTGTTAAGGACCTCAAATGGCAGCATCAGTTTGCAGTCGACACCCTACATCGGCTAACCGACTTTCGGGCCGGCCAGCCAGCTGTCTGGGTTATTGATCAGCTCAACTCCAAGACTGTTTACCTAGCAGCGGCTGGAGCCATTCTCTTGTTGGCCGTGGTCGGTTGGGTAATCCGCTCTCGCCGCACACCCAGTCGCCTCAGCGGCTTTGGGGTGTTTGCGGCTTGCTTGGTCCTGGCCTTCATCGGCCTGGTCATCTTTAGTCCTCAGCGAATCCAACCCTATGTTCAGGCGCCCGAGCACGCTGCCGTCTGGGCTAGTACCGGGCGCCACGACACGCTCGTAACCGAGACGAACGATCGCACGGTCCTCGACCCCTGGGTCGATGCCATGTATCGCGACGCCAAAAACCGAGCCGATGCTCGCCTCCATGCCGACAAGGTACTCAAGGGCGAGTTGATTAGTCGGTCCGAAGCCATCAAATATGGTGACACCAATAAGACGGCTAGTCAGCTGCTGACTCGCTGGGCTGCCGTCTTTAGTCTCATCCAGGATGGTGCCACTCTACTGATATCAAAACTGTTGTGGGCGCTGGGCTACGTCCTGGCCTTCAAGCTCTATCTGCCACTCATCGGTCTGCTCTGCCTGTCCGGACGCCCTGCGCTTCAGCGTTGGGGCGGTCGGGGGTTGGGGATTGGCCTGATGCTGATCGTAGCCTACCTGGCCGGCAGTTTTATTCTGGCCGGTATTTACTGGGCTGGGGTTACTCTACCTAGCTGGTTTGTAGCCTTCGGCAACCTCAAATGGATGCTGGCGGCTCTGTGTATGACCGCGGTCTGCGTGACTGCTAGTTGGGCGGTGTTTAAGCTTGGTCACCTGACCATCCGAGTTTCGCGCTGGTTTGGCAATCAAGCCGTCGCACGACCTCGTGTCGCCACCACTCCGTACGGAGATCTGACGGGAGACTTCCATGGCTAAGCACCCTAAGCCTAAGCGGCGACTAGGCCGCCGGCTCCGCAACTGGGCCTTTGGTATGGGCTTGCTGTTTCTAGCGGCTGGCGTTGCCACTACCGGCAACTCCAAGAGTGATGGTGCCTGGCAAGACTGGGCCGAAGATCAAGTGAATGCCGTGCCTGCACTGACCGCCCCGGCTAGTCCGGGGCGGCCCCCACCTGGTTTTAATCAGGATCAGATCAAGAACGCCACCATCATCGTTGATGTGGGCCATCGGCTTCGGTTATCCAAGCGAGCCTATGTCATAGCAGTAGCCACGGCCATGCAAGAGTCCGGCCTGCGCAACTACTACGCCGTAACTTACCCCGAGACCATGCATGCTCCGGGTGCAGTCAAGCCGCCCTACCAAGACTACGACTCTGTTGGCCTGTTCCAACAGCGGCCGGCGTCGGGGTGGGGTAAGCCCCTGGAGCTAATGAACCCCCAGACCGCTGCTGCCAAGTTCTACCGGAAGCTGCGGAGCATCTCTGGCTGGGACCGCATGTCATTAACCGATGCGGCCCAGAGAGTTCAACGGTCGGGCTATCCCTATGCCTATGCCAAGCATGAGGCCCGGGCTCAAGCCTTGGTCAATTACATCTGCGGCAATCGCTGTTAAGGAGAAAGCAAAGCATGAAACGACCACGACCCTTCAGGAAGCGAATCAAAACCTTTCTGATTGTAATCGGTATAGGTGTGGCTGCTCTGGCCGTTTGGACCGGCATGCCCGGTCACGGTAAGGTGGTAGCCGAAAGTATCGGCGATGAAGACGGCCCGGCCGCTCCGACTCTTGTTGCGAATCAAATCAACCCGACCCGCATCAGCGGTACGCTAGATAATGGGCTGCACTGGACACTGGTTCAACCCATCATCGACAACCGAATCGCCTTCAAACGCTACTTTCCCGACGGGAAATACAAAGGCGATGTAGGCGACCCGCGTCACCAGAACGCCCACCCGCCCCAGGATCACACGCCTCGTAGTGTTGATAGCTACAAAGGCACTCCACCCACGAAAGGCTGGATCTACGCCCAGGACTTCGGCGAGGGCGGCGGGTTTGACCACGCTCCCTTCGCCTGCTGGCTGCTTGGCCGACTGCGACACGGGTACTACCCCGAAGTCAAATACGTCATCACCCAAGCACCGGCCAATCGAAACAACCCCAGCTGCTACGGCAACTTCAGACGCGTAACCGGCTGGCGGCACGAGAATCGGCCAAAAGTCGATCACGACGATCACATCCATATAAGCTACATGATGACCTGTCCCGGTTTCTTCGACATGGAGCACCACCACTCGACCATCATCGCCGATTACGCCGCCTTCTTGGGAAGGAGCTAACTATGCGCAGGTCGTTTCAGAAAAAGAGAGGCAAGCTCCGACGCCGGCTCATAACCGCGTTGGTTGTCTTGGCCTTCCTGGCCGTTGGTTCGGCCTCCTATTCCAAGGGCGCTGTCGTCCAGGGATGGGCCGAAGACACTTTTGACAGTCTTCCCAAACCAACCCTCAATTTCTTGCCGCTAACCGCGACCAGCTCCAAGGCTGACATCGGCGCCGCCGGCAAGCAATTGCTGGCTACTGGCTGGGTCAACGCTGACCGCCCGCGCTGTCAAGCCGACAACGGCGACGGCCCGCGCGAAGACCTGGAATCCGGCAATCTCTACTACAAGGGGATTGTCTTCCTGCAATACGCTGCCTCGGCCGGTTTCAAGCTCGGTCTTAGCTGCGTCAAAAGTGGTCACGACGACGACGGCCTCCTGCATCCTCGCTGGAAGGCCTACGACGTCAATCTGGTTAACGGCCACGTCGTTTCCAGCCACGACAGCATGATCAGGCGCTTTGGGCGCTGGATCAAGAATCTGCCGCACGATCAGCAGCCGTTCATGGTTGGTGGCCCCACTGTGGCCATCGACATGGACCAACTCAAACATTCCGGTTCTGACCGCCGTGGCCCCTTCTTTACCGATAGCGGCCACCAAGATCACTTTCACATCGGCTTCGAATGTCGGCCGGGCAATCGCGATTTCCGCGACTGCTATAGCAACGATTCAGAAGTATCGCTGGCCGCAGCCTATCGTGCTGCGCCCTGGCTCTAACGGGTCCGCCTGCCGCCCCACCCTCACCGGTGAACGCGGGCGGGCCCGGCCCCATCTCTACACAAGCTATTGATAATAATTACTATTTAGTTCATTATATGGAACGGATCATCATACCTCAGAGGAAGAGGTCGTCCATATGTCATCCAACCCGCCGCCCCGATTCACGCACAAGCCAGTCTGGGTTGCTACCTGGTTCATCAGGTCCCTCTTGATGCTGGCGGCTCGGCTGCAGATCGTCCGCGTCCGTGTTGTTGGCCGTTCCAACGTGCCGCGCCGCGGTCCGGTCATCGTAGCCGCCAACCATGCCTCCATTATTGATCCAATCCTCTTGTTTGGCATGCTTCGCCGCCGAGTCACCTTCCTGGCCGCCGATTTCTTGTTCCGGATCTTTGTCTTTGGACGGATCATGAAATGGATGGGCCACATCCCGGTCTACCGCAACACCGAGCAGGCCCGTCTGGCCGCCCAAGCCGGCGCCGACGTGCTCCAGCACAGAGGGGTGCTCGGCATCTTTCCCGAAGGCAGTGTTGCCGAGGCCCAGGCCTCGGTACTAAGAAAAGCCTACCTCGGCGTCGCCACCATGGCTCTTGCGACAGGTAGTCTGATCGTACCGGTAGCCCTTGTCGGAACAGAAAAAGTCATGCCGCCCGGGCGCCGCTTGCTTCGGCTGTTCCACCCCCGCGTCAGAATTATCGTCGGCCGTCCTATCAAGCCCCTGGCCAATGAAGATCCTCGAGCCCTAACCAATAGAGTTATGGTCGAAATCGCCCGCCTCGGCGGCTTCACCTTCGCGCCTGCGGCTGCCTAGACCATCGCGCAAAAACGGACCTCGCAATCACTGCGAGGTCCGTTAACATGTGCGAAAGAAGGTTACTGGCTCCGGTATGCCTGGTCAACGATCGCCGCCGCCAGGTCCCGGATAGATCGTTTCCCCGAAACCCAGGTTTCGATATCTCGCCGCGACCAGCTCTTGTCAAAATCCTTCTTGCGTAACAGCCCATGTTTGACGATAGCTTCCCACATCAGCCGGAACGGACTGCGGTGCCGAATAGCCAGCCATATCATATCTTGCCCCATAACTCAACTCCTGTTAGCACTCACTTGCACTGAGTGCTAACAGTGCTATACTAAAAACACATCCCTCGCTCAGAGCAATTGTTACCGCCTCTCCGCTACATGCTTTAAGCCCTCAGGGTGCTAGCATTTAGGAAAGGACCCGCCTCATGGCAGATTTTAGCTCACAATTCGATCGTTTTACCGACAATGCCAAGCGTAGCCTCGAGAACGCCGAAGGAATCGCTACCCAAATGGGCTCCAGCTACGTCGGCACCGAGCACATCCTCCTGGGCGTCTTGCAGCAGGACACCTCCATCGGGGCCAAAATCCTAGCCAAAGCCGGCGTCACTTTCGAGAAGGCCCAGTTGGTCCTCAGTTTCTCCCAACAATTGGCCGGCAGCGGCTACAAAGGCGCCTCTGAGACGGCCAAGCGCACCCTGACCTATTCTCTGCGCGTAGCCAAGGAGT
>CAYOOH010000052.1:0-6985 GCA_964405545.1 uncultured Candidatus Saccharimonadales bacterium
CCCCCCCCCCCCCTATTTTTAACCCCCCCCCCCCCCCCCCCCCCGCCGCGAGAGTGACTGGAGCTCAGACGCGTGCTCATCCGAGCTCAGACCGGTAATTTCAAGGGTGGCGCTGACGGCAAACGAGATGAGCCACCACCGATTTTGGATAAAGATGGTTCGTTCGGACAGGATCGGAATGAGGGCAAAGATGAGCGAGATGTTGCCCAGCCACCAGCCTTGGATAAACTGGGGCGGTTTGGCGATTTTGTGACGGCGAGCCAACCGGTGAACGGTCCAATATTTGTAGGTAACGAGGAGATTGAGATAGAAAATAACAGGCAGGGGCAGATTGGCAAGAAGGATAACGTACATCCTGGGTATTATACCGCAGGCCTAGTGTCTAATGAAGCACGGTATTGATGTTGAGATAAAATCCAGCACCAATGAGGCCGAGAATAGCCGAAACGAGCAAGACAGCGTATTCGACCTTGCGGTCAATGGCGAAATGGTCTTTTTGGGCAATAATAACGCCTAGCACCAAGCCGATGGGAAAAACGAGATAGCCGTTGTATTTGAGCCAGATGGTGCCGAGAACGAAATAGATCAGGATTTTTAAGAAATAAACGTTATCGGTCTCTTTGGAGGCCGGTTTGGCGGCTTTTTTGGTTGGCTTTGTCATGGCTGTATTGAACCATAAGCGTAATGTGGTTGTAAAGTGGAGGCTTGAGCGCCGGCCGCCTCCAAAATGTAAGAAGCGGCCGGCACAGTTGCGCTAAAGCGCAGGGCCGGGCTGGACTGGCTTGGGCTGGGGACGGCTACGACGACCGCGAGCTAGAATCACGACCGTGGCAGCAGCCACGGCCAGTCCCAATAGAACGGGTACAGCTAGGCCGGCTTGAGGACGGTTGCGCTTGGACTTGGACATGGCGACCTCCGTACTAACCTAGGTCCGGGCAGGCCGGACGGGGCGGCTCCGTGCTTGGAGCAGCTCATAGTATACGCGCTAGCGGGCCGAATGAGGCGGGTCGGGATGATAAAAGATCTGATTTTTTAGTTGGTCGGGCAAAAAGCCTTTGGCGTGTTCGAAGCCGGCTTGCCATTTGTAATCTTTGCCGTAATCAAGTTGTTTCATGAGGTCGGTGGGGGCGTTGCGCAGGTGCAACGGAACATCGGCGAAGGGGTGCTGGCGGGCGGCAGTGGCGGCGGCACCTATGGCGTCGGTGGCAGCACGGCTCTTGGGCGCTTGGGATAGGGCGATGGTGGCATGGCTCAGGATGAGGCGGCTTTCGGGCAGGCCAATGCGCTCGATAGCCTGGAAGGTGGTGACAGCCAGGGCCAGCATGGTGTTGTCGGCAAGGCCAATATCTTCTGAGGCAAAGATTACCATACGCCGAGCGATGAACTTGGGGTCTTCGCCGGCCTCGAGCATGCGGGCCAGATAGAACAAAGCGGCGTCGGTGGCGGAGCCGCGCATGGATTTGATAAAGGCAGAGATGAAATTGTAGTGGTACTCACCGGTCTTGTCGTATTTGGCAGCGGTGGTTTGCATGGCTTGTTTAATATGGTCAATGGTAATGGGACCTTTTTGGGCCAGGCTGGCGGCCGTCTCGAGGCCGCCTAGGGCAACGCGGGCGTCGCCAGCCGATAGTTCGGCGAGGAGGCGGCCGGCTGCCGGCTCAAGAGTGTGGCCGGGTAGTTCGCGGAGGCCACGAGCGATAATGGTCTCGAGCTGGTCGGGGGTGAGAGACTCGAGCACAACGACGCGGCTGCGGGACAAAAGCGGACCGATAACTTCGAAGGATGGATTCTCGGTGGTGGCGCCGATCAGAATAATGGTGCCGTTCTCGACATGAGGCAGGAAGGCGTCTTGCTGGGCCTTATTAAAACGATGGATTTCGTCGACGAACAGGAGGGTGGCTTGGCCAAGGGTTTTGCGGTCGGCGGCCCGGTCGATGATTTTTTTGACGTCGGCAAGACCGCTGGTGACGGCTGAGATTTCTTCGAAGGCGACGTTGCTAGCGGCCGCGATAATGCGAGCGAGGGTGGTTTTGCCGGTACCGGGCGGTCCCCACAATATGAGCGAGGTGGGTTTGCCCTGGGTGACGAGAGTGCGCAAAAACTGGCCCTCCCCTACTATTTGGGTTTGGCCAATAAACTGGTCGAGGGTAGTGGGGCGGACTCGGTCGGCCAGAGGGCGCTTGGTGTCGTCACTAAACAGATTCATACCTGTCTAGTATACGGCCAAAATGCGAACAGCGCTCAACAAGGTCTGATTCCTCGTTGAGCGCTGGTGGTGTCAGCCGAGCGCCCGGCGGGCGCGGTTAGCCAGATAATGGACGGCGGTTGGCAGGTCCGCTCGAGTGCGGCCGTTTTCCAGCCGGTAGCTCCTGTCCGCAAAGCTGACACGGGCCAGTTCGGCTGGATGCTGGCCGTCGATGGGCTCTTCGAGCGCCAGCGTAGTGGGCGAGCCCTCCGTAACAGTAAGTACCAAAAGAAGACAGTTCTTGTCACCAACAACAGTGACGTAGAGGTGTCCGCCCTGAAGGTGGAAGTTTTGGTTCTTATTGGCTGGACCTAGTTCTAGCGCTACCGCGGCCAGAAGAGTGACGAGAGGCCATGTGTCCGGCTTACGGGGAAGACGGGCGGCAAGCTGGTGTGCAAGTTCGATTGTCCTAGATTCAAGCCTAACCGTGCGTGTCACGACTGATGCCTTCTTTCGGTAGAATGAAGGGTTGGGGTGCCGACCGGCCTACACCAATAGCCGGTCTGCTAGATTATCATGGTCCACAACCGCTGTCCAGGGCTGGGGGGGTCTACTCGAATAGCTGGGGATGACGAAGGCGGTGGAGGTGATCGCGTAAAACAGAGATGTAGAGATCGATTCCCGCTGTTGTACATCGATCATTGAGAGAGGCGGGCGTGTCATTGGGCCGAACGCGAACGGGCCAGTGGGCGAGGATTGGGCCATGGTCGTATTGGTCGTCAACTATATGGATTGTTGGCCCACTATAAGGGACGCCGGCAGCCAGAACGGCCGCTTGGGTTCGGTCTTGGATCATGCCCGGTCCGCCAAATCTGGGCAGGGGTCCGCCGTGAAGATTAAAGATTTGGTTGGGGAAAGTGTCTAGCAGGGTTTTTTTGACTTTGCGCATATAGCCAATGAGGAGCAGGGTTTGAACCCCGGCCTCGAGTAAGGCCTGGCGGGCGGGAACCTCGAAAGCCTGATCCGTCTGAGCTATGAGCTGGTGGGGTATTAAGAGTTGTTGAGCGATTTTTAGCATGGGAGCTTCGGGCTTGTAACTAATTACGAGGCCGATCTTGGCATCCGGTAACACCCCGAATCGGATAGCGGCATGCAAGCGCTGAAGGGTAAGGGGAGCATTTGCGCTGAGTATGCCAAAAGTATGCATAAGCGGATTATACGGTATAATGGCAGTGTTATTAAAAAAGGAGGGGTAATGACTGGCGCATCTAAATAACCTGATTGATTTGTTTTTCCATAACCCGGCGGCTTTCGCCGGGTTTTTTGGGACGCAGTCGCCACAAAAAAAGCCCGCGGCGGCGGGGCATTTTTTTGATCTAAACCGACTACATCTTAATTTCGATGTCGACGCCGGCGGGGAGGTTGAGATTCATGAGGGCGTCGATGGTCTTGGGAGTCGGATCGGTGATGTCGATCAGGCGTTTGTGGGTGCGCATCTCGAACTGCTCACGAGCGTCTTTGTAGACGTGAGGGCTGCGCAGAACGGTGGTGACGGTCCGATCGGTCGGCAGCGGAATGGGACCGGCAACATTGGCGCCGGTTCGAGTGGCGGTTTCAATAATTTGCTTGGCCGACTGGTCGATGACTTTGGAGTCATAGGCCTTGAGGCGGATGCGGATGCGTTGCTTTTCTTGCTGTTTGTCGTGGGTCTTTGCTTCTGCAGTGGCCATGGGAATAGGTACTATCTTTCGATCTTATTTAGTTGATGGTATCTCGATCTCGCGCTCAGGCGGTTTCGTTTTGATTTAAGCATGGATAACCTATTGTTGTCAATCGACGTCGAAGGTGAGCTCTGTAGTGAGGATCTGGATATCTTGGTCAAATTGCTGGCGGCTGGGGTGGCTGAGTACGACTTTGAAAATTGGATCGCCGTTGTGCTTGGCAAACTGTAGTGATTCTCCGATCTGATTAAGTTGGATAATGGAGCGGACGGAGGGTAGTTTTTTGACCTTGGTAAGGCCGTGTATGGCGTTGAGAGTCCCCTCTTTGGGGGCGTAGATGTTGAGGAAAGCTGTGGGGGCCTGGAGCTTGGTCGGAATAATGGGCTCGAGGCCGCCGCGATTAAGAATGTCGTTGACGAGATGGTTGATGCCGTAGCCGAGCGAGTAGATTTCGTGGCGGAAGCCGCCGACGCGAGGTCCGAGCTCGACGATTTTCCAGCCGGACTGGAGTTTCATGAGCTCGACGTGCGCGGTAACGGACCGGAGTCCCAGGGCCGAGCAGGCGGCGGCTACGGCCTTGTTGGCTGCTTGGACGTCGGCCGGTGCCAGGTCGGCCGGGACTTGCTGTATGTAACCAAAGAAGTCTTCGAAGCCTGCTTGGCGGCCGGTGGTAATTTTGACCGGAGGCGTGTGGCGGCAGGTACCATCGTCGGCCACGTAGGCGTCGACGGAGTACATTTGACCATCCATGAACTCCTCAACCAGCAGACGAGGCTTTTGGCGCTTGATCCATTTGTCGTAGGCGGTTTGGACGCCAGAAAAGGTATTCCGTAGGACCGAGGTTAGGTTGGCCGGATTGGTCACAAGCGTCACCAGGAGGCTGCCTTCGAGACCCGAGGGCTTAACAATGACCGGATAGGTCAGACGGTCGTTGATGGCCTTAATGGTGGCAGGTGTTGCGTCGGTTACCTCGAGATAGCCAGGTACCAGACGCGGGTCAGAGGCCTCCATCTGCTGACGCATGAGTTTTTTCTCGGTGGCCCAGTCGAGGGTGGTCTCGAGGGGGGTTGGCAGATATGGGAGATAGGGAATGAGTTTCTTGAGTTCTTCGATCGAATTCTCGTATTGGGCGGTAACGGCAAAGATCTGATCGGAGTAGGGGGCTAGGGCTTGACGGATGGAGGCCGGGGCGTTGAAATCCGCCACTATAGTCTGTACTCGGTGCTGATGAGCCAGTTGTCCGTTGCGCTCGGCGATAGAGCCGGCAATGGCGGCGTCAACGATCACTACGGGGATAAAGCGGTGACCGGTTTGCTCAGCGTAGCGGTTCAGAGCCTCAAAAGTTGCGGGACGAATGGCATTTACAAACAGGACGATGTTTTTCATACCCATAACTCCTATCGAGTGGTGACTTTGATGAGTGATCGAACCTCCTCCAGCCCTTGATTGAGGGCCTCGAGGTTAGGGTTGGTGAGTAGACCACGGACAACGTAGGTGCCGCCGTTTTGACTAAAGCGAGCCGTATCGCCAATGTTGGCTTTTTGGTTGAGGAGGTAGAGCGAAGGGTGGTTGCGTGCCAGCTCAATGCCTTCAATGGCCTCAATAACCCCTTCTTTCTCCGGATAGATATAGAAGGTGGCGCTGTGGGCTACGTGTCGGGCGGGCAGTTCGGGCTCGAGACCAACCTTAATTCTTAACTCATTGTAGGCATGGTCGATGGCGTAAGCCGTTTGGTAGAGGTCTTGCCGAAGGCCACCGGCTCGTGGTCCCAGCTCGATGATCTTCCAGCCGTCGGCGGTTAGGAATAGCTCGACGTGCGCCACACACGACCGCAGACCAAGGGCATGAATAGCTGAACGAGTAGCAGCATAGCCAGCTTGGACCTCCTCCTCGGACAGCTTGATGTGAGTGTGAGCTTGGTAGATGTAAAACCCTTCTTGGCCAACCGAGTGGGCCGTGGTCGACTTAACGAACGGCAAAACCCAGACTTCACCTTGATGGTTGACATAAGCATCGATGGAGTACATTTGACCATTAATGAACTCTTCGACGATCATGCTGGGTTCACCTCGGCCGAGGTCGCGATCGTAGAGGTCTTTGATAAGGCTAAAACCGCTGGTGAGTTTTTGGCGGAGTTCCTGCTCGGTGCTGACTTTGGATACTAGCATGGAGGCTGCTAGTCCCGTTGGTTTTACGATGAGAGGAAAGGTAAGGGTGCGCAAAAGGCTGTCGATCTCATCTTCCCAGTTGGCGTAGACGCTGTAGGCTTTGGGGACGAGAGTTGAGTCATAGCTGCGCAATAGGTCGCGCATTTTTGCCTTGTGCGTAGCCCAGATAAGGGACGACTCAGTGGGACCAAGGGTATAAGGAACATGGGGCAGGAGCTGCCGAAGATACGGCTGGTTGCGTTCTGCGCTACAAGTAACCAGGAGGAGATTTGGTTGGAGGTCCTTAATGACCGATCGAAGCTGGGCATCGTCGGCAAAGTCACAAACGATTTGCTCAAAGACCCCGTCCTTGTCGGGCGTGTTGAGCCGTTTACGTTTGACTTGCTTGTCAACGAGAATGATACCTCGAAGCGGACGGTGGAGGGTACGGCCAAGTTTGGTAAGGGCATCGGCAAACTCTTGATCAAAGTCGTTTACAAAGATGGCCACGTTTTTATTGGGGTCGAGAGCTAGATGGTTCATTGTACCTTAAAACAAGAAACAGAGCCTCACGTCATGACGGACGCTTATTGCTGATTCTTTGCTTGCATTAATTGTTGATAGGGGTGCTCACAGGGCCTGACGAGCAGTAGGGGCTGCAGGTTTTGACTAAAACAAGCGTACTATTGAGTCAACATCAGAGTTCGAAGTCGGTAACAATGTAATGCGTAATTTACTTCGCTATTGCCTTAATAATACTTTTTATGGACAAGTTTGTCAATCTAGATCGTGATGGGCGTGTCTACATGTTGGGCAAATGGCTCTTTTACAACCAAAAAAACGGACCTGGTCCGTTTTTTTGGAGCTTAAGCTGGGGAAAACGCTTGTTACTTGATGATCTTGGTCACCACGCCGGCGCCGACAGTGAGATC
>CAYOOH010000053.1:0-6937 GCA_964405545.1 uncultured Candidatus Saccharimonadales bacterium
TTCCCGTCCAATACCACCACCTCCTATTCCGCAAATTCCAGCAAGCTTCGGCCAGTATCCTCACCCGCGACTACAGCCGCGGCACCGGACTTGGGCTCTACGTTGCCAATCTCTTGGCCAAGGGCATGAACGGCTCCATTACCTTGGCTCGGAGCGAGGTCGGCCACGGCTCAAGCTTTGTACTCGAACTGCCTCTCGCTCCAAATCCATCACCGCGCAAGCCAAAGGCCACCTCATGACTCCACAGCTCTTGTCCCCTGGCCCTGTAAAGCTTATGCTTAAATTATTGACTATGGTGAGCTAGTCCCAATTATGCCCATATGGATACCCGGCAAAAGCATCAAAACTCAGCTGATCAGCCTGCTGTTTGGGCTGACAGCTGTTGCCACGATCTTGCTGGGATATTTGGCCATCCGGGCCGTCATTCAGTCGGGTAATCGCGCCGCCGCCATCACCGATCAGGCAATGACCCAGCGGGCCGAGCAGTTCCTTGTCCAGGCTGTCACCAGCACCGCCGCCAAAAACAGTTTGCTCTTTGCCGATATCAGCCAAAAAACCACCGTCGCCGCCCAAGCCGCCCAAAATATTCTCCAAAATCCTGCCAAATTTAGCGATGGAGGATGGCACTTCGACACCGACGCTAAACGCTTGCCCACCGGTCAATACACCAGCTCCAAGGACGCTCCAGGTTCTATCTTTTTGCCTTCTGAGTCGCCGGTTCCGGCCGCTCTCAAGCGTGAACTTGAGATCACCAGCTATCTCGACTATCTCTATCCTCAAATCCTCGCCAGCGAACCCAATGCCGTTGCCCTCTACTTCAATAGCGCGCGCAATACCTCCCGCTACTACCCCAACATCGGCGTCGCCGAGCTCGTACCGCCAAACTTTGATCTGACCACTCAAGAGTTCTTCTCGGTCGCCAATCCCACCAACGATCCCGTCAAGACCACCAAATGGACCTCTGTCTACGACGATCCGGCCGGCCATGGCTTGCTCATTACCGCTGCCCACCCTCTCTACCTGGCTAACGGTAGTTTTGCTGGCACCGTTGGCATGGACATTGCCCTCACGAGCATCGCCAAAAACATCAAGGATTACAGCCCCATAGACAGCTCCTATGCCTTCCTGATAGACCAAAAAGGGCGCGCCATCGCTCTGCCCGACCAAGGTTATCGCGATCTGCTTGGTCGCTCGGCCAAAAAAGACGAATTCGGCACCGACCTCACCGGCGTTAAAGGCGATTTTGCCGCCGTACTCCAGGCTATGCGCAGCGGCAACAAAGGCTTTACAACTACTCACGTTGGTTCGGGCGACCTCTACGTTGCCTATGCGCCGGTCCACGACGCCGGTTTTAGCCTCGGTATCGTTGCACGACGAGCCGCTCTCCTCCAAGTCGTTAGTCAGCTCCAAGCCCAAGTCCAGCAATCTACTCGCCAAACACTGTATTACCAAATCTTGCCCACCAGCCTCGGCATCTTGCTAGTAGTCTGGCTATTTGGTTTTGTTTACATTCGCCTCCTGACCGATCCCATCAAACTCCTGACCGCCAAGACAGCTCGCATATCCGGCGGCCACCTCGATATCGAGCCTGCTACTGTTCAAGTCAAAAATGAGATCGCTCAACTGGCCGACTCCTTCAATACCATGGTGGCCGACCTCCGCCTATCGCGCAAAAAAATCGACCAGCAAAACAAAGAGCTCCTCCACACCGAGCAAACCCGCCTCCGGGCCGCCGTCAACAGCCTCAACGTCGGCTTCATAATGACCGGTGGCCGCAACGAAGTCATCATGATGAACGGCCTGGCCAAGCAAATCCTGGCCTACCCTGAACCTCAGGCCGGATCCGCCGCCCGTCCCGCCAAACAGCGCGACAATTGGACAACCGCCACCATCGACGAGCAACTGGGACCCGACATTGCTTTTATGGCCAGCATCAAGCAAGCCCTTGCAACCGCCAAGCCCGTCGAGCGCAAAGAAGTCCTCTTCCGCGGCCGCAGCCTTCACGTCTACGTCGCCCCCATTCACGAGTCTAACCAGTCGCTTGGCGCTGTCGCCTTGATCGAAGATATCACCGAAGTCACCGAACTGGCGCGGGCCAAAGACGAATTCTTCTCCATCGCCTCCCACGAACTACGCACCCCCATAACCGCCGTCCGGGGCAATGCCGCCTTGCTTGCACAAGTCTATAGCACCAAACTCCACGACCGAGATTTTGACGAAATGGTTGGCGACATCCACGACGCCAGCGTTCGTCTCATAGCTATCGTCAACGACTTCCTGGATGCCTCTCGGCTCGAGCAGGGTCGAATCAAATTCGACAACCAGTCCTTTAACATCGAAGAAACAATCAAGGCCGTTGTCTACGAGCTCCAGGCAGTCGCTCAAGAAAAAGGCAACCAACTTAAAATCGGATCCGGGGTTGCCCACCTGCCCGGCATCTACGCCGACAAAAACCGAGTCAAACAAATCATCTACAACCTGGTCGGCAACGCAATGAAATTTACCGACAAAGGCAGCATCACCATCGACGTCACCCTAGCCAATGGCCAACTCAAGACCCTCGTCACCGATACAGGTCCCGGTATCTCGGCCCAAGACCAGGCTCTGCTCTTCCGCAAGTTCCAGCAAGTCGGCCCGACTCGACTAACACGCGACGCCAGCCACGGGACCGGTCTCGGCCTCTATATCTCCAAGCTCCTTGCCGAGCAAATGGGTGGAGCCGTCACTCTCGAGCACTCGCAACTGGGCAAAGGTACCACCTTCTCGTTCAGTCTCCCCATCCTTGGCCTTACACAATCATCGCCTCCATCGCTACCGCACTAGATCGTATAGGCAAAAAACTTGCAATGAGCCCAGGACCTTCTATTAGGTCACGAACACGCACCAAACCTTCGCTCCCAAAAACTAGTCGTGTCAGAAGAAATTTGCTTGAACATATTATAAAAACCTGCTAGAACAAATCTAGCTTACTCATGAAAAAGCCGCACCTGTTAGCCGCGAGGAGTCCATCATGACCACCCCTCACACCGAGTCTACAGCCATCGATGGCCTGTATGTCATCACCAGCAGGCAAGTCCCAGACGAGCGCGGTGTTGTGCGCGAATTCTTTCGCCAGTCTAGCTTGTCCGGCCTTCCCGTTCAGCTAGGTCCGTGGGTCCAGCTCAACGTCACCCAGAGCAGCCAGGGTGTCATCCGGGGCATGCACGGCGAGAACATCACTAAGCTCGTTGGGATAGTGGCAGGAGAAGCCTTCGGTGCCTATGTCGACATCCGGCCAATCTCCCGAACCCGGGGTGTCATCGTCAGCTTGCCGCTGATACAAGGACTGCAGGTTCTTGTCCCCCGCGGTGTTTGCAATGGGTTTCAATCAATCAGTCCAGGTATCACGCAGTACCTGTATTGTTTTGATGCCGAGTGGGTCCCTGACCGGCCCGGCTACTCGATTCATCCGCTCGATCCGGATTTAGCAATACCCTGGCCTATTCCGGTCTACGGATCCGACACCAAGCTTCTGTCGCGCAAAGATGCGGCAGCACCTAAGCTCCGGGAAGTACTAGACCAGACTGCCTTGTGAGTCGATCGTGACGCCGACATGCAATGAGGGGGTCAAAGCCTAAGCTTCGACCCCCTCTCGCCATGCTTGCTACATCAGACCTACGCTATTTTAACGTAGTAATCGGCCACCAGCCACGTGGCCAAATCGCGCATATACCGAGCCACCGCTTGATGATCCGGCGACGGTCTGAACGTCGTCAAAGCCTCCTCGTCCGCGAACAGACCGTTAACCGCCACCACCGTACCGCGACGGGTATCAAACGACGGCTCCACCTCCCAGCTCAGGATACCCGGGCTGGTAACCAGGCCACGCAGTAACCGCAAGGCCTCGGCCTGCTGCTCCGGCGTGGCCTCATCATTGAAACGAAACAAGGCAATATGCCGAACAGCCGCCATCTCAGCCTCCAGCCAAAGGCGGCAGAATGGTGATGACGTCTCCCTCGGCAACCGTAGCCGTAGCCCGGTCTGCTCTGGGGACGTCCAGATCATTGATGTAGATGTTGTAGTACGTCCGCGGCTCACCAGAATCATCCAGGAATCGGGTCGTGTAAGCCGGGTGAGCGGCCGCAAATGCCTTAAGCACCTCGGGTAGCAGTCCCGAATCGACCTCGAATCGCGTTTGTCCTCCCTGCGCCCAGGCAGAGGACAGAACCAACATTGCCATCATCTTCTCCCATCCACTTACTGCTGCGCGTCCATTGCGCAACGAAAACCAAGGGCAAAGTTCGACCAACCAGTCGGGTCACCATGCATCCGCTCGCTACAGCGAGCCTGATAACGAAAACTCATCCACGAGCCTCCGCGTGTCACCCGATACCGCCCCATAACCATCCGCAACATGTCATCGCAGTCCACGGCCGGATCATAGAGCTGGGACAGACTAGCTGTCCACTCGTAAACATTTCCGGCCATGTCGTAGACGCCAAATTCGCTCCTATCCATAGCAAATGTACCAACCGGCGACGTTTGCGGCACCGGACCCTGCGTAGAGTAAATCCGCTGCCACCAAACCCGCCAGGCTTCCACCGCCTGCAGCGCGCCGGCGTGCATTTCGGCCGTATTGGCCGCCTGGTTGCTCCAGTTGCTGCCCCAGGGCCACAGTCGGAAGGCGTAACCCCGCGCGGCCAGCTCCCATTCTGCTTCAGTCGGCAGGCGCTTGCCGGCCCACTGCGCATAGGCGTTAGCATCATTCCACGATACATGTACCACCGGATGATCGTCGTAGCTAGTCCCGAGGTCAACGCCTCCGGCTGTTTGCCGCCAGCTAAATCCCGGCACCTCATCCCAGTAGTCTGTGTAAACCATGCCAAATCCGCGCTGCTCTGCGTCCGTCACATAACCCGTATCGTTCACGAATAGCCGGAACTGGGCTACGGTCACCGGATAGCGGTCCAGCCAGTACGGTCGCAAGTGGACCTCGTGTTGAGGTGTTTCGTCGCCGAACCACTTCCGCGGAAACTTCTGAGCTACCTCGTTGTCAAGCCAGTCCAGCACCCAGTCGGGTGAGCCCATCAAAAATCGGCCACCCGGGATATGTACCATCCCGTTCATTAAAACCCCCTTGTGATCAGGAAGCCATCTGGCGATCGCATCATACAATAACTTGGTCCAAAAGGCTAGCCGTACGGGCTACCACTCGCGGCTAGCTTTACCGCTTTAAAGCTGTTATGCTTACTCCATAAACACCGCAAGACCCATGCCCACCCGCCAATCCGCCCCCAAAACCACTCGCCCTACCTCCGCCCAATCACGCCCCGGCTCCAGCGCCGCCACCCAGCCAGCAGTCCTGGTCAAACAAGGTGCCAAATTTGGCCTGGTCGGCGTCTCCAACACCATCATCGACTACGCCGTCCTGATCGGCCTTACTACGCTGTTTCAGGTTCCCCTGGCCAACACCTTTATGGTCAAATACGTCTCCGGCTCCGTCGCCATGGTCAACAGCTTCTACTGGAACCGCCGTTGGGTCTTTCGCTCCCGGGCTGGTCTGGCTCGCTCCGGCCTGCGCTTTCTTATCTCGACCCTGGTATCCATTTGGGCCATCCAGCCTGGTGTCGTCTTCTTGCTGTCCGGCACGGCGGCCGGTCTGGCCTTTGGCACCTTCTGGTTTAATCTGGCCGATTCGCTTGGCATTGTCGCCCTGTTGCCGCACACCCTCACCCCCGACTTCGTCATCAAGACCGTTGCCTTTGGCTGCGGTGTCATCGGCAGCGCCATCTGGAACTTCACTCTCTACAAGTTCTGGGCCTTCCGCGAAAAATAGCGCTTCGCCTTCTAGTCAATATCCGGCCGCAAAAAAGCAAACAGCCCACCAAGTAACAAAAGTCCAGGTGGACCATTTGCTTTCTTAGTGGGCTTACTAGGCGACCGCGGGTACGAAACCCTCGACCCACCGGCGGTCGTCTTCCGACAGCGCCGTCAGGTCCAGTCCGCCCTGCCGCATGGCGTTGATCAGTTCCTTCACCAGAAGAAGCCGCATCTCCGGCTTCGTTTCGGCTCGGGCCTCAGCCAGCACGACCGGCACCGTGCGCCGCCATGCCTCGGCCACCAGACTCTGGTAGCTCTCCTTGGTCAAGCCGAAATCCGTCAGCGTCAGCGAACCGGAGTCCGCCAGCGTCTTCCAGACCACGTCATCCCATGGCATCGGCCAACCCGTCAGGCGCAGCTGCGCCAGAGCATGGTTGATGTTGCGCCGAAACGCATCTTGCCGCAACTGCTCCAGGTCAGCCTTGCTGATTCCCAGAGAGTCAAGCGACAGACCCGCAACGTCGGCTCGCCTGCGCAGCTCACGAATCCAGTAGTTAGGGACATCAGTCACTGCTAGGTGGTCTAGCGCATTCTCGATTGGATCGTCGGCCAAACCCATATCTCCTCCTTAAGCTCTAGACAAAGAGTTATGGCAAAGTTCGACAAGCATATTTTAACACGAAATAAGAAATAATACAAGATTTTCGTAATGGTGCCGCCTTGGCAACCTAGTGGACCCCCGCTCATTAATTTCTCTGCCCTCGATTCCACCAACTCTTAGGGGGCTTTCGTTTATAATCGCTTTAGCTCAATGGCGGGTATAACCGACGTGAATGGCCAAAGGTCAGGGCCGGCCCAAAAAACAACAAAAAAAGAAAAGCCTGATCCCAAAATTCGGGACCAGGCCTAGTACTGTGGATCAGTCAGTCGGCTCAACGGGCGGGGTGGGCTTGGACGCCGCCCGGCGACCCCGGCCTCGGATGACCACGATGGCGATAGTCACCATGCACAGGCAGACAAAACTCACGAACTCCCAGGCGTGAACGATGAACAAGGAAGACCAGAACGAACTGCGCTCCAGTGCCGCGACGCCCTCGGGGTTCAGGCTGACCGCTCCCTGGACGCCGCCCACGATGGC
>CAYOOH010000054.1:0-6847 GCA_964405545.1 uncultured Candidatus Saccharimonadales bacterium
AGCCCAAATACAACATCGACCTCAAAGACGACAAAAACTGGCTCTACGTCAAAATCTCCGCCGACGATTTCCCGGTCGTATCATATGTTCGCCGCCCCCTCGACGACCGCGCCCACTACTACGGCCCCTTTACCTCCACCGACGCCCTTCGCCGCGCCATGCGTTTGTTGCGCAAAGTCTTCCCCTACGTTACCCACGCCAACTGGCCCAATCGCGGCTGCCTCCAATACCACCTTGGCCTTTGCCCCGGCCCCGAAGAAGGCGCTATCACCGCTCCAGCCTACCGCAACCAAATCCGCCGCCTCGAGATGTACCTGCGCGGCGAGCAAACCAAGCTGATGGCCAATCTCGAGCGCGACATGCAAGCCGCCGCCCGCCGCAAAGACTTCGAGACCGCCGCCACCTTACGCGACCGCCTGACCGACCTACGCTCCTTTGGCAAACAAATGATCTTTGGCGACAAAGAGGCTTTTGACCTGACCCGCGACCAGGCTTTGACCGGCCTGGCCGACCGCCTCCAGCTCACCAATCTACCCCGCCGCATCGAAGCCTACGACATCTCGCACCTGGGCGGCACCGACACCGTTGCTAGCATGGTCGTCTTCACCGACGGCGTAGCCAACCGCGACGACTACCGCCGCTTTAAAATGAACCTCAAAGGCAACGACGACTACGCCCACATGCGCGAGGTCATCACGCGCCGCTTCGGCCCCAAACACGCCACCGAATGGCCCAAACCCGACCTTATCCTGATCGACGGCGGCAAAGGCCAGCTGGCCGCCGCCCTCAGCGTCCTCGACCCCCTAGGCCTCAACATTCCGACCATCGGCCTAGCCAAACGCCAAGAAGAAATCATCCGCCGCCGGCCCGGTTCTGGGCATACGGGTAGGACGGAACTGGTTGCCTCTCGCAGTGAGGATGTGGCTCACCAGACAACTTCCATAAACCCGACGCCCTCCCGTTCAGCCGAACAAGAGAGGCAGCCAGCGCAGTCTAAGGCAGGGGGTCACCCCATCAACCCCGGCCACTGGGACGACGAGGCCTGGATCACCGCTAGTCTCGACTTCGAGACCATACTTTTACCCTCCACTAGCCACATTCTCCAACTCCTCCAGCGCATCCGCGACGAAGCCCACCGGTTTGCCATCACCTACCAATCCCTCCTCCGTGGCAAACGCCAGACCTCAAGCCTCCTCGACGACATCCCCGGCGTCGGCCCCGTTACCCGCAAGCAGCTCATCCGACGGTTCGGGTCGGTTCGAGGAGTTCGCCAAGCTACCTTCGAAGAACTTGCAGCCACAGTAGGCGCCACCAAGGCTCAGGCACTAAAAGAAAGCTTGGGGCATATGCTGTCCTCTTCTGATCCGGTCTCGACTGAAGATCCTCTGACCGCTGATTAGTAAGGACCCATCACCAGCGCCTAGCGTTCACCCGGCGGTGAAAAATAATTCCTCATGCACTCTTGACGGCATATACGATATACGGCATGTCGCATATCGTATATTATTCATAAACCATGAACCAATCTCTATCCTATCCCGACTATGAGCTATCCACAGACCGCGCTACCCGCTATGGGCGTGCTGCCGAAGTCTTTCATGTCCTGGCTCACTCCGACCGCCTCCAGATCATCGAACTCCTCCAGGGTGGAGACATCTCCGTTGGCGCCCTCGAGGATCAAACAGAGCTATCTCAACCCGTCATCTCTCGTCATCTATCCATACTCCGCCGAGCCCATCTCGTCACCTCGCGCCGTCAAGCTAGCAGTGTTTTCTATAGCCTAGTGGACGAAACCGGCCTCCTCGCCATCCTCCAATCAGCGCTATAATCAAACCATGCCTCACCAACCCCTGCCCGCCACCTTCCATGCCGCCAACCGCGCCGCTCTTGCCGCCTCTATCGGCGACGACGCCATCGCCATCATCGACACCGCCGACATCGTCACCCGCACCGGTGACGCCGACTACCCCTTCCGGCCTGACTCCAACTTTTACTACCTAACAGGCATCGACCAACCCGAGGCCACCCTCGTTCTCGTTCCCGGTCACAGCGATCCCGAGCTGCGCCAGCTCCTCTTTATCAAACCCACCACCGCCCAAGCAGCCCAATGGATAGGGGAAGGCCTTACCCAGGACCAAGCCACCCGCCAATCCGGCATCACCACAGTCTTCTGGGCCACCGAGTTGCCCGAACTCCTCGACCGACTTCTGCCCAAATACCAAACCCTCTACCTCAATGCCGCCGAGTCCCTTACCTCGGTCAAAACCTCACCCGCCCTCCGTCGCGCCCGCTATTACCGCCGCCAGCTCCCGCTCCATCAATACAAGTCCGCCCTACCACTCCTGGCCGCTCAACGCGCCATCAAGGCTCCAGCCGAAATTGATCAAATCCGAGCCGCCATCGCCATTACCGCCGCCGGCCTCGCCGCCGCCGGAGCCGCCCTCTGCTCCGGCTCCCGCGCCCCGTCCCAAACCGACCCCCGCGAGTCCGACCTCGCCGCCGAACTCACCGCCAGTTATATCCGCTCCGGCGCCACCCATGCCTTTAATCCCATTGTAGCCGCTGGTCGTAACGCCACCATCATCCACTACATGGCCAACTCCGCCACCATCGGCCAACACGATCTGGTTCTCTTAGACACCGGCGCCGAAGTTGGCTATTATGCCGCCGATATCAGCCGCACCTATCCAGCCGCCGGCCGCTTCACGGCCCGCCAGCGCGCCATCTACCAAGCCGTCTACGATGCTCAAGCCGCTGCCATCAAACTCCACAAACCTGGCGCCACCATCCTCGACCTCGACGCCGTTATGCGCCGGCACCTATCCGCCTCCCTGCCCAAGCTGGGACTCAAACAACCGCTCAACCATTACTATCCTCACATCTCCCACCACCTCGGCCTCGATGTCCACGACACCGGCTCAGCCCGGGCCGCTCTCCAGCCCGGCATGGTCGTTACCTGTGAACCCGGCCTCTACATCCCCGAAGAGGGGATAGGAGTCCGCCTCGAAGACGACATCCTTATTACTGCTACCGGCCACGAATTACTATCCGCAGCCGTCCCCAGCGCCCCCGATGCCATAGAAGCCTTACTCCAGAAGAAATAACACCACAAACTATGCTACAATAATCCGGTCATGATCCGTAAATTCATCTTGCGCTGGCTCGTCAACTTCCTCGGCCTCTGGGCTGCAGCCGAATTGATGACCGGCAGCATCAACTACAACGACAAACTTCGAGTGCTGCTCATTGCCGCCCTCATCTTCTCGTTAGTCAACGCCGTTATCCGCCCGTTGGTCGTCCTCCTATCACTCCCGGCCATCGTCCTCACCCTCGGCCTCTTTACGCTCATTATTAATGCCTTCATGCTCTTTTTGGTTACCAAGATCTATCCCAGCTTCCACCTCCGGTCTTTCTGGACAGCCGTGCTGGCAACCGCTATTATCTGGGTCGTCAACTACCTCTTAACTGAACTTCTGGAGCCCAAGCATGAGAAATCTGCTTAACATACTAACCATCATCTCCGCTATTTTGCTCATCCTATCCATCCTTATCCAAAGCCGCGGTCAAAGCCTTGGCAACACCTTTGGCGGCGACACTAGCTATTACCGCTCCCGCCGCGGCGCCGAGGCAGTAGTCTTTAACGCCACCATCGTATTTGCGGTCGTATTTGTGCTGTCCGTCATGTTGAGCATCATAGCCAAGAAATAACTCCCAACTGCTACCATGTTTAATTATCTGCGCTTCCGCTATCGGCGATCCGTCCGCCGCCTCCGCCGCGAACTGTGGACCATTCGCAAGTGGCTGGCCAACTACATCGATCGTCACCTCTGGGGCAAATGGCACCAACTCAAAGTCGTCCGCCGCTTCCTTATCCTCTGGTGGCTCATCCCCGTCGTTGCCCTCATCGGCTTGCTCCAGCAACTGGGCGCCCTCCAGCACCTGGCCACCCTAGCCGTCGCCACTCCAGGCGGAGTCTACACCGAAGCCGCCGTCGGTACTGTCCAAAATCTCAACCCCCTCCTGCCCGAATCCACCACGGCCTCCGACGTCAACCGCCTGATCTTTAGCGGCCTAACCCGCTACAACTCCCAACGCCGCCTCATCCCCGATCTGGCCACCAGCTGGCAAATCTCCCCCGACGGCAAAGCCTACACCTTTCATCTTCGCCACGGGGTCAAATGGCACGATGGTGTCCCCTTTACCTCCGCTGACGTTGCTTTTACGCTAGTCGCCATCCAAAATCCCGATTCGCGCTCCCCCCTAGCCTCCTCTTGGCAAGGCGTCACCATTGATACCAAGGACGACAATACCGTCGTCTTCCATCTGCCCCAGCCCCTCGACTCCTTCCTTGATTCCACCACCGTCGGCATAGTGCCACGCCACCTACTTGAATCAGTCGAACCCTCGCAGCTACGCGAGGCCGATTTTAACCAGCACCCCATTGGCACCGGTCCGTTCCAAATCAAAACCTTCGCCCCCTCGGCTCGCGAGATCGAGCTCACCGCTAACGCCGCCTACTACTTGGGGCGGCCCAAACTCGACGGCTTCACCTTCAAGTTCTACGACACCCCCGCCCAAACCCTAGCCGCCTACGCTCAGCGCCAGGTCACCTCGCCCGGCCGCCTTCTGCCCAGTCAAGCCGACCAAATCGCTACCCTAGCCCACCTCACCACCTACCAACTCAGCTTACCCCAAGAGACCACCCTCTTCTTCGCCAACGCCGACTCACGGCTGTCCGACAAAACCCTCCGCTCCATCCTGTCGCGCTCGCTCGATCGCAACCAAATCTTGGAACAAGCCGCCGCCAACCAAGGCTTGGTCGTAACCCAGCCCCTCCTGCCCGGCCAGCCCGGCTACACCACTAAATACGCTCCCACCTCGCTGGCCCCCGCCGCCGCCCGCCAAGCCCTAACCGAGGCCGGCTGGATCCAGTCAGCCCCCGGCGCTATCCGCACCAAGGCCGGAGCCAAGCTCGATTTTCGCCTCGTCACCCTGGCCGGCGGCGAGCTCGAACGCGCCGCCAACACCGTCAAGCGCCAATGGGCCGATCTGGGCATAGGCGTCACCGTCATAGCCGTGGATCAAGATAAGCTCCAACAAACCTACATGCGACCGCGCAATTTCCAGATGCTCCTCTACGGTGTCAACCTCGGCTCCGACCCCGATGTCTACTCCTTTTGGCACTCCTCCCAGACCAAGGATCCCGGCGTCAACCTGTCCGGCTACGCCTCCCCAATCGCCGACGCCGCCCTCGAAACCGCCCGCATCAAATCCGACCCCCTCATCCGTCAAGGCAAATACGACACCTTTCTCAGAACCTGGAATACCGATGCTCCAGCAGCCGTACTTTATCAAACCAGCTACCTCTACGGCCTCCGCGACGATGCCGCCGGGCTCAAGGCTCACCGACTCGTCACCCCAGCCGACCGCTTCTACGGCATCGAGCACTGGACTGTCTTGCGTCGATTTGCGCCAAAGAATTAGATATTGTATAATATTAAAGTTGCCCAAACTGCTACCACCTGGAGTGATCAAGTATGAGGTACGCAAACGGCCCAATCTCCGTCAGATGGAACGACGATAACACGAGCTGTACCATCATCCTGCCGTTCATCTCACCCGACTCGTCAGTCGTGCAGGCCGCCTTTGGAGGCTGGTCCGACGTACAGCTGATCACCATGGGAAATTCGGTCAAGGTAAACTTCCCCACGTATTTCACGGCTGGGCAGCAACGTCGCCTACTCAACCAGCTCATCGCTTGGATCATTCAGCAGTCCGGACTCATCGTTTCGCCGAACGTCGGAGACTCACGCGGCAACTGGACGATCCAGTCGGCCTCGTAACCCTCTCATCAACCAGGCGCCGTGCCTTCGTGTACGGCGCCTGAAACATGCAAAGTACAGCCCCAGCGCGTCATCATACTTTGCTATTCAACCGAGATATGCTACTCTAATCCAGTTACACCCTACCTGCGCGAGTGGTGAAATGGTATACACGCTAGATTCAGGTTCTAGTGACCGCAAGGTCGTGGAGGTTCAAGTCCTCTCTCGCGCACCATGGTCTGATCCAATTTATTCCAGATAGAAAAGTTCCAGAATTTATTGCTGGAACTTTTCTATCTGCATTTGTAATCTGTTGGTATGAGCTCAAGTCCTCTCTCGCTCAAATTCCTTTGTAATTTTGCTATACTTAAGCCATGAAAATAGGCGTGATTTCTGATACTCATGACAATCTAAAATCCATGAAAGCAGCTCTAGGGGTTCTTCTGGATCACAAAGTCAAGCTTATTGTGCATTGTGGCGACTGGGTTGCTCCATTCGCAGTAGAATTCCTTTCTAAAAACTCTGGCGATATTCCAGTCAAAGGCGTCTTTGGTAATAATGAAGGCGACACCAAGTCTATTGTGATCAAAAATGCCAAACTAGATAAAACAATTGAGCTTGCCGAACGCAAGGTTTTGGAGTTTGAGGTAGAAGATAGGTGCATAGCCTGCGTTCACGGCGAAGATGCAGCAGTGCTCGATGCCCTCATACATTCTAAGAAGTACGACGCCGTATTTACAGGTCACACCCACCGAACCAGAAACGAAGTTATTGATGAGGTGCTCGTCCTCAATCCTGGAACTACCTGCTTTGCTTCTGAAGGCCAAATTATTGACGAAGCAACTGTTGCTATCTATGACTCCGGTACTAACACTGCAGAAATTGTAACCGTCTAAGGCGACTCGATCTTGCCATCAAACTATTACTCGACTCTTTTATAAATAAAACATGAGCGTTATAATAATAACAAATATGAACCCTAGCGCTCTCCCCCAAAGAACTACTTTTGACATCGGAAGAGAACA
>CAYOOH010000055.1:0-6779 GCA_964405545.1 uncultured Candidatus Saccharimonadales bacterium
TTAACCTTGTGCCTCCACGTTAGTTTCTTCTACTTCTTCAAGCTCAGCGTCGTCTGGTTCAGCGTCTTCATCGAGCGCTTCAAATTGGTCTTCGCCGCCTTCACTCAGATTTACGAGGGGCATGTCGGCGACCATCACATCACCCACGGCGAGCTTTTCGCTGCCCAGGTCGGTGATTTCCTCATTGAGGCGGGCCGAGATGACGCTTTCAGCATCGAGTTCGGCAGCACCGTCTATACCATCGCGGGTGAGCTCAACGCCCAGACCCAGGGACTGCAGTTCCTTGACGAGCACGTTGAAGCTCTCAGGGATGCGCGGTCCGCGGATTTCTTCGCTCTTGATGATGGCTTCGTAAGCCTTGGAGCGGCCGACCACGTCGTCGGACTTGATGGTGAGGATTTCTTGGAGCGTGTTGGCGGCGCCGTAGGCTTCGAGCGCCCAGACTTCCATCTCGCCAAAGCGCTGACCACCCATCTGGGCCTTACCACCGAGCGGCTGCTGGGTAACCATGGCGTAGGGGCCGGTCGAGCGAGCGTGGATCTTGTCGTCAACCATGTGCTGGAGCTTGAGCATGTACTTGTAGCCGACAGTGGTGCGCTCCTGGAAGGGCTCACCGGTGCCGCCGTCGTAGAGCTGCGTCTTGCCGTCTTCGGACAGGCCGGCTTTTTTGAGCTCGGCTTTGATTTGGTCTAGGGTGACGCCGTCAAAGACCGGGGAGGCGACCGTGTAGCCGAGGGCATGGGCGGCCCAGCCCAGGTGAGTCTCAAAGATCTGGCCGATGTTCATGCGCTTACCGACACCGAGGGGGTTGAGGATCATGTCGACCGGAGTACCGTCCTCGAGGTAAGGCATATCTTCCATGGGGAGGATGCGGGCGATAACGCCTTTGTTGCCGTGACGGCCGGCCATTTTGTCGCCCATGGTGATTTTGCGCATTTGGGCGACCGATACATGGTACTGTTCGATGACGCCAGCTTGGAGCTCGTCGCCGTTTTCGCGGGAGAAGATCTTGACCCCGACAACCTTGCCGCGCTCACCGTTGGGCAGGCGCAGGGAGGTGTCTTTGACATCACGGGCTTTCTCGCCAAAGATGGCGCGCAAGAGTTTTTCTTCACTCGACAGCTCTTGCTCGCCTTTGGGGGTAATTTTTCCAACTAGGATGTCGCCGGCGGTGACTTCGGCACCAATGCGAACGATACCGGATTCATCGAGGTCCTTGAGTGAATCTTCGCTGACGTTGGCAATGTCGCGGGTAACTTGCTCGGGGCCAAGCTTGGTGTCGCGGACGTCAACGGTGTGGGTCTCGATGTGAATCGAAGTGTAGCGGTCGTCGTTGACCAGGCGCTGGCTAAGGACGATGGCGTCTTCGAAGTTGTAGCCTTTCCAGTTCATGAAGGCAACCAGGATGTTCTGGCCTAACCCTAGCTCACCGTCCTTGGTGGACATGCCGTCGATCAGGACATCACCTTTTTTGACCGCCTCGCCAGCCGAGACGACACACTTCTGGTGAATGGAGGTGCCGACGTTGGAGCGGGAAAAGTTGGTGAGTTCGTAGGTCTTGGTTTGGCCGTCTTTGTAGGTAACGGTGACAAGGCGAGCGGTGGCGGAGTCAACCAGACCGTCTTGCTCGGCTAGGATAACCTGGCCGGAATCGCGGGCGACGGTGGCCTCCATGCCGGTGCCGACGATTGGGGCCTGCGGCTTAATGAGGGCCACGGCTTGTTTTTGCATGTTGGCACCCATGAGAGCGCGCTTGGCGTTGTCGTGCTCGATGAAGGGGATGAGCGAAGCTGAGACAGACACGATCTGCTTGGAGGAAACGTCCATATAGTTGACGGATCCGGAGTCAACCTCTTCGGCTTCGCCTTTAAGACGTGCCGGCACGCGAGACTCCTTGAAGTAGCCGCGGTCGTCGAGGGCTACGCCGTAGCCGGCGATGACGGCTTGCTCTTCGTCGGAAGCGTCGAGCCAGACGGTTTTGTCGGTGACGCGAGCTTTGACTTTGAGCTTGGTAACGCCGGCCTGGGCAGCTTTCTTGGCCTGGGCTTCGGTAATGGTATCGCCGGACTTAATGATGACGGTGTCGCCATCTTTGACACTGCCGCGGGCAATCTCGCCAGGAGCGTCCTGGGGCTTAACCTCGCTGACCACGACCCGGTAGGGCGTCTCGATAAAGCCATACTCGTTGACCTTAGCGTAGGTGGAAAGGTTGGATACTAGGCCGATGTTCGGGCCTTCGGGAGTCTCGATCGGGCAGAGGCGGCCGTAGTGAGTCTTGTGAACGTCGCGGACTTCGAAACCGGCACGCTCACGCGACAGGCCACCCGGACCCATAGCGTTGAGGCGCCGCTTGTGAACGACCTCGTCGAGCGGGTTGATCTGGCTCATGAACTGGGACAGCTGGGAGCTTGCGAAGAATTCGCGGACGCTTGCAACAATCGGGCGGACATTGACTAGTTGGCCGGGAGTGACGGTGGTGGTGTCGTAGACCGACATGCGGTCTTTGACAATGCGCTCCATGCGGGCCAGACCGATGCGGAACTTGGACTGCATGAGCTCACCGACCATCTTGAGGCGGCGGTTGGCCAGGTTATCGATGTCGTCCGCCGTGCCGTGGCCGTTGCCAAGCTTGATGATCTCGGACACGATGGCGACCAGGTCCTCGCGGCGGAGGGTGCGGTATTCGGCAGTGTTGGGAACGTCTAAGGCCAGGCGCTTGTTGAGCTTGTAGCGGCCAACTTTGGAAAAGTCGTAGCGCTTAAAGTCAAAGAACATACCCTCGATGAGGCTCTTGGAGTTCTCGACGGTGGCCAGGTCACCGGGGCGGATACGGCGATAGACTTCCATAAGGGCTTCGGAAACGGTCGAGCTGGGGTCTTTTTCGAGTGTCTCATCCATGTACTTGAGATCGCCGGTGTCGACTTCTTTGAAGAGATCTTTGATTTCCTCGTCGGTGGCGTAGCCAAAGGCTCGCAGGAGGGTCGTAATGGGCAGCTTGCGCTTTCGGTCAATCTTGACTGAAATGACACCCGTAGCCGAGGTATCGAGCTCGAGCCAGGCACCACGGCTGGGAATAACTTTGGCTCCAAACAGCTCGTTGCCGCCGGTGCGCTCAGAGGTAAAGAAGACGCCCGGGCTGCGGACGAGCTGCGAGACTACGACGCGCTCGGCGCCGTTGATAACAAAGGTGCCGCGTTCGGTCATCCAAGGGTAGTCGCCCAAGAAGATCTCTTGCTCGCGGACTTCGCCGGTTTCTTTGTTGACTAGCTCGGCCTTGGCTTTGAGCGGAACTTCGAAGCTGGCATTCTTGATTTTGGCGGTTTTCTCGTTGTATTTGGGTTCTTCAAAATGGAAGTCACGCAAATACAAAGCCAGGCTTTGACCAGTGAAGTCTTCGATCGGGTTGATTTCCGAGAAGAGTTCGGTTAAGCCTTCGGTGATAAACCACTCATACGAGTTGAGTTGAATCTCGATGAGGTTAGGGAGCGGCAGGACTTCTTTGGTGTCCTTGAGGTTTTTGCGGGTACGCGCGCCTGAACGTGCCAACATTTACTCCTAACGTATTTTAAATTGATTGTTGCTTCCTGGAGCCCACGAGTCTTGGCTGCCGGGTGGTCGGACAATATCCGCTACTCGCTACAAAAAGCAGATATATTGTGCTCGAGGCTTTTCTAAACACAAAAAACTGGGGGTTGTAGGCCCTAGTTGCCGATTTAAGCGTCCTCTTAATATGTATCTTGGCGCAATCTGGGGAGGGTGTCAAGACGGAAATACCGGCCTGGATCTGGTCCAGGCCGGTATGTGTGGCTCTAGGGCCTGGGGCTGCTGAATACGAAGCGAGCTTCCTTATTGGCCCAGTCGGTAAATTCCCTCTGATAAGCCCAGAGGCTCGCCAGCATAGTGAAGGCTGCGTAACGGACCCGCTCCTGGGCCAGGATGTCGGTATTGACTGCGAATCCGTGGTAGGCCGTGCGGCAAGCGTCGAGGAATGGGCAACCATCAGCCATGTAGCCTTCGATCGTCCAGGCAAACCAGGCTCCGATATTGACGTCCTCGCGCGTGTGTTCGGGCTGCCGGCGCCAGGGAAGGCAGAAGTCGCGCTCCCAATCCTTGCCCGGTGCGAGCGTGAAACGGAGCTCTTCCTGGTCGTCCGGATAGCGGAAGACATTGCGTCGTTGGGTGGGTACAGCCTGGTCGGCGGTATACTTAGGGTGCGGCATGGTCTGTTGTCCTCTCGAGATGCGAATGTGCATGAAATATCGACCTACCAGGTGGAGGGCCGACTGGTATATTATACCATATCATTGATTTGACGCAACATCGTAGTCGTGCTTTGCTGCGCTGAAATCGAGAATTTTCTATTTACTTTTTTTGTATTCTGTTTTATAATTATGATGTTGGTACAATTTTCTCCCATGAGAGGACTTGCATCATGATTGTCACCACCGACATGACCGTCCCGTTCTTTCTGCTGTTCATGGCGGTCCTCGCCATGGGCGTAGGGACGGCCCTGAGCTGACCGTACCGAGACCGGCCGTTCACCTGGCTGATCTTCCGGGTGGTCTACCTGCTGATGTGGCTGGCGGTGATCCTCGACAACCTGGTCGAGGGTTCCTCGGTCTTCGGCCTCTTCAACGTCTTGGCCTATGTGGCTGTCGTCGTTGTGGCCTTCCTGCTCTTGTGGGACCTCGCCCTTTACCACAAGGGCAGCCGGGTCCCTCAGCTCCACAGCTAGAACAACCAAGCCCCCGCTGCCTGATGGTGGCGGGGGCTCAAGCTTTTAAGCTAACTTGGCGTGACGCCGGAGCCAGAGATACTGCAAGAGAGCAAATACCCCTAAGCCGATTCCAATGGCACCGATAACTTGCGTGACCCCAAACAGGTCGGCCAGAATTCCGGCGAAGAAAATGGGCAGGGTGGCGGCGATGTTAACCATCATGCCGAGGGCGCCAAAAACCTTGGCTCGGTTGGTGTCGGTGGTGTTTTCTTGAAGGGTTGTCTGGGCGGCGGCCGAAACGAGCGAATTGATAGCACCTAGCAAGAAGACGAGGGTAGCGGTGGTGAGGCCGATTTGGACGAGACCGGTAACGTAGTGCAGCAAGCCGGCTAGGCTAATTAAGATAAGGGCGGCTGCTCCAACCATGAGTCCCAAGGCAATGAGACGAGTTTTGGAGACATATTTAACGAGATGATTGACTGAGACAACGCCGGCCACCAGCCCGAGACCGGCCGGGATAATAAGATAAAAGAAAGCGTGCTGGAGGGGCCGGTGCAGGACGGCAACAGACAGGGCCGGCGACAGAGCCAGCAGGACCCCGAGGATGGCTTGGGTGATGGTTAACTGGGTGATGGGAAAGTAGAGGTTGTGGTTGGATCGAATGACTTGCCAGTTGCGGGTGATTTCTTGGGCCGTATAGCTCAAAATACGGCGGAAGGGCATGCCGACTGATTGTTTGGTGTGGATGCTCGGCAGGAAAACGACGAGGACGGTGGCGATGGCAAACATGATTGAGGTAACTATATAAGGGCCGGACGGACCGAGGTGAGCTATGACTGGCGCCGAGGCCGAATAGCCCACGACGAACGAGGTGTACATGGTGAACACAAAGAGCGAATTGGCACGGAGCAGTTGGCTAGGTCTGACCACGGCTGGAATAGCAGCGGCCTCGGCTGGCGTAAAAAATTGAGTAATGGAGCTGATCAGAAAACTGGTGAGCAACACCAGAACCAGGTTATGCTCAAATACCAGATAACCCAGAACGAGAACAGCTCGCAACGCATTGGCCGCAATCATAACGAGTTTCTTGTTCCAATGATCCACGTACACGCCGGCCGCGGCCGCAAAGAAGATCGAGGGCAGGCCAAAACTTAAGACCAAAACGGCAACGGACAGGTTGGCCAAACGGGTCCCCTGAGCCAGTTCGAAAACTCGGATAATAAGGGCAAAGTTGAGCAGGTTTTGGGCAATTTGCGACAGAATTTGAGCACCCCAAAGCCGGTCGAAGTTGAGGTTGCCGAGAACTGAGGCGGCTTCGGCTGCAGTGGGGGCTGGTCGGGCGGCCCGATGCTTCAAGACGACTCCTTTTTTAGGGTTAGCGAGATAGCGCCCGGTTTTTTACCGGCTTACAGGCAGCTTTACGAGGTAATGACGCTATCTACCAAACCATACGCCTTTGCCTCGGCGGCGTCCATCCAGTAATCGCGGTCGGTATCCTGGTGGACCTCATCGATTGACTTGCCGGTGCGTTCGGCAAGGATTTGGTCGAGTTTCTGACGAGACTTGAGAACCTCGCGGGCGGTGATTTCGATGTCGGAGGGCGTACCGGAGAAACCAGCTGAGCCTTGGTGGATCATAATTTTGGCGTTGGGCAGGGCAAAGCGCTTGCCCTTGGCGCCAGCACTTAGAAGCACAGCGCCCATGCTGGCCGCCATGCCGACACAGATAGTGGAGACGTCGGGCTTGATGACGTTCATGGTGTCGAACATGGCTAGTCCTGCGTAAACGGAGCCGCCGGGCGAGTTGATGTAGAGCTTGATGTCTTTGGCGGGGTCTTCGGACTCGAGAAAGAGTAACTGGGCAATAACAAGGTTCGCTACGGTGTCGTCGACCTCGGTGCCAAGGAAGATAATGCGCTCTTTGAGCAAACGAGAGTAGATGTCGTAGGCACGCTCGCCGCCAGCAGTCTTTTCGATGACGGTTGGGATAAGGATTGAGGCGTTACGAAGTGATGGGCTAGTCATAATGGCTCCTGATTTTTGGCTTGTTGCCATCATCTTAG
>CAYOOH010000056.1:0-6578 GCA_964405545.1 uncultured Candidatus Saccharimonadales bacterium
ACTGGATCGAGCCGAAGCAGGCAGACTCTTGCTAGTAGTTTTGGCTTGAGCCTGAACCGCATGAGCCGTGGCCTTGGGACATGCTGATTTTTGATGACCATAGTTTTGCTTTACATATCTTAGTTTGAGTGTTTAAATTATGATATCCGATCCGCGCTACATGCTCTGAAAGGTGCGATTGATGAAGACAAACATCATTGACCCTGCTACGTATCCGGTCAGCCCGGATCAGATCAACACTGACCGTCACTTCTTCGAAGCTTTCGACGACTACGAGATGGAAGTCTCGGCTCGCTGGATCGTCAGATTCTGTCAGCAGCGAGGTCAGGGATGGCAGCCGTTCACCGCGGCAGACATCAACGACTTCTACCGAGCCGAGGGCCAGCATGGAGAGTTCGGGTTCAATGGTCTCGATTTGGAGCGTTTTATCGTTCTGAAAGGTGGCAGATACTATTTTACCGACGAGTTCGTGTCGAGGTGTTTCCGAGCCTCACCTGTCGTCTAATATCCGGCTATGTTAAAAATGCTTCGTGTTTCGGCCCTACCGCAGTCGCGGTGGGGCCTTCTCATTGGGGCTATTTATTGGCGTATGGATTGTATTTATAGAGTATTTAGACTAAACTAAGTCTAGTTTAAATAGAGTTAGCGATGAAGATTATTAATATTCATGAAGCCAAAACCAACTTGTCGAAGTACCTTGAGGAGGTGGTTGAGGGGGGTGAGATTGTGATCGGAAAGTATGGTCATCCGATCGCTCGATTGGTACCTTTTGTGAGTGATAAGCCTAAGTATGAGTTTGGCCGATTGAGGGGTAGGGTTAAGATTGGAGATGGGTTTGATGAAGTGGGTAAGGGGCTGTCTTTGGGGGCCGATCGGTCATGAGATTACTGCTGGATACCAAGGTGCTGTTGTGGGTATTGATGGATTATTCGTCTTTGGGAATTGACGCTCGGTTAAAGATGAAGCAGGCGGACATGATATATGTGTCTGCCGTCAGTGTACTTGAGGCCCGAGTTGCTGAAGCGGCAGGGGAGTTGGAGCTGCCGGCGGATTTTTTGGAGACGATTGGTGGGTCGGGCTTGGTGGTGCTGCCGATGCGGTGGGAGGGAGCCGATGAGCTAAACGATTCCGATTGGTCGGTAGGGGATATGTTTGATCGCTTGTTGTTGATTCAGGCTCGGGAGGAGCAGCTCCGGTTGGTGACGGCGGATGCCGTACTTCTAAAGGCTTACCCTGATCTGTGCCTGGATGGTCGGACTTAAAGAATGGTTAGGTTGTATTTACAACTGGCGTCTCGTGGGTACAATTAGATGATGGTACGGCCTGGTCAAATTTCGGCGCGGCGGGTGGTGGTGACGTCGTTTCTGGTGGACTTAACTGACGTTGTGATTAACGTGGGTGCGGCTTGGCTGACGGGTAGTGTGGTTGTGCTAACCGAGGCCCTTCAGGGTGTGGCCGACCTTTTAACCTCGACGCTCTTGTGGGTGGGGGTTAACCGGTCACGGCGGCGAGCTAACCGTGAGCATAAGTTTGGCTACGGGAAGGAACTGTTTTTCTGGATTTTGATGGCGGGCTTGTCGATGTTTATTTTGACGGCGGGGTTCTCGTTTTACTTTGGGTTGAAACGGATACTTAATCCAGCCTCAATCGAAAATATTGGGCTAGCGTTTTTTGCCCTGGGGATTGGTTTTGTAACGAATATCTATGCTTTTGGATTGAGTTTGAAGCGGCTGGGCGTTACCCGGAAGGGTGGATTGCGGTTGGCGTGGAGAAGGATTGTTGACTCGTCGCTGATTGAGACCAAGGCGACGGCGATTTTGGATTCGATGGGGTCGGTGGCTTCGCTGTTGGGTTTGGCGTCGCTGTTGGTCTATGTGTTGACGGGTGATCGGCGACTGGATGGCGTGGGGGCTATGGTGGTCGGATTATGCTGTGGGATTTTTGCTTGGCTGTTGATAGCCGAGGTTAAGAAGTTTATTGTGGGTCGAAGTGCGGCGCCGGAAATTGAAGCCAAGATCAAGCTGATTGCTGAAGGTGTTGAGGGTGTTCATGGCGTACTTGATCTGAGGACGATGCAGATGGGTTCGGAACGGGTGATGGTAAATATGGAGGTGCATTTGGACCATCGTTTGAAGACCCGGGAGATTGAGAAATTGATGGACGACTTGAAAGCCGCGGTGAAGGATGATGTACCGGAGGTGCAGCATATACAGGTAGAAGTAGAAACGCCGCGCAAGACTAAGCGCGTTTCGGATGGTGGCATATAATGGGTTTGCTCTGATACAATCGTAAGCATTTAATAAGTGCTGAGGGGCGAACAATGGAAGACGGTCTACGGGTCCAACGTTTGGAGGTTGGGGAGGGTTTAACGTTTGATGACGTGTTGCTGGAGCCGGGCGCGTCGGATGTTTTGCCTCGAGAAGCGATTTTAACTACACGGTTGACGCGCGGGTTGGAGCTGAATTTGCCGATTGTGTCATCACCGATGGATCGCGTAACGGAAACGAAGATGGCGATTGGTATGGCTCGAGCTGGGGGCATTGGGATCATTCATAAGTCGTTGGATATTGAGCAACAGGCCGCTAAGGTGTTGTCGGTTAAGCGGTCTGAGCATGGGGTGATTGCCGATCCGGTAACCTGTAGACCAACGGATAGTTTGCGGACTGTGGATGAGATGATGGCACGATACAAGATATCGGGCGTACCGGTGGTGGGTGAGCGAGGGGAGCTGGTTGGTATTATTACTAACCGTGATTTGCGTTTTGAGGATAACCTGGATCGGCCAGTGGCTGATGTGATGACAAAGGATGGGTTGATAACTGCTGCGCCTGGTACAACACTTGATGTGGCTAAGCGGATCTTGGCCAAGTTTAAAATAGAGAAGGTGCCGCTCGTAGATGGGCAGGGGATTTTGCGCGGGCTGATTACTCTTAAGGATATTGAGAATGTAACTAAGTATCCCTCGGCGGCTAAGGATGAAGAGGGGCGGTTACTGGTGGGCGCGGCGGTAGGGGCAACGTCGTCGGTGCTGGAGCGAGCCGAGGCCTTGGTGGAAGCGGGCGTGGATGTGATCGTGGTGGATAGCGCCCATGGTCACGCACGTGGTGTGCTTGATGCGGTAGCCAAGCTTAAGCGGCAGTGGCCGGATTTGCAGGTGATTGGCGGCAACGTTGCCACCTACGAGGGAGCGCGGGCGATGTGCCTGGCGGGGGCGGACGGCGTACGGGTGGGTATGGGACCGGCTTCGATTTGTACGACCAGGATCGTGGCGGGTGTGGGGGTGCCGCAGCTGACGGCGGTGTACGAGGCAGCGCGGGCGGCGGCTGAATTTGGCGTGCCGGTGATTGCGGATGGGGGTATTCGCTATAGTGGCGATATGGTGAAGGCATTGGCGGCCGGGGCGCGGACGGTCATGCTGGGTTCGGTGCTGGCGGGTACAGATGAGGCGCCGGGCGAGATGGAGGTGTATCAGGGTAGGGCTTTTAAGGCCTACCGGGCGATGGGATCGCTGGCGGCGATGAAGGATGGTGCGCCGGATCGGTATTTCCAGGAAGCGGGGTCAAAACTGGTACCTGAGGGGATTGAAGGTAGAGTACCGCATCGAGGGCCATTGGCTGAGACGTTGTTTCAGTTGGCGGGGGGTTTGCGGGCTGGTATGGGCTATGTGGGCGCACAGGATATTGATCAGCTTCAGGCTAAGGCGCGGTTTAGGCGAATTACGGCCTCTGGGGTGGTGGAAAATCATCCTCATGATATAACGATCACTCGGGAGGCGCCGAATTATAGCGGTAAGGGGTAGTTGGGGTGGGGGGTCTTACCTGGCGCAACGACCTGGCGCTCCTGTGTGGCGGTCCGACCTGGCGCTCCGAGGAGTGGGGCAGGACGGGCGGGAGTTTTTTTGAGGCGGGTTTGACAGATGAGTATGGCCGGATTACGGTTATGGTATGCAGGTTGAACAGCTCAAGGTTGGTCCTCAATTTAGCGCCGCTCGTTTGAAGCCGGCGCTGGATTTTATTGACGGCTATTGGAAGCGATTGGAGCGGTTTCGGCCCCATGACGAAGGAACTTTGATTGGTTTACCACGACCGTATTTTGTGCCGAGCTTGGGTGGTGAGGTGGGTTTTGCTTTTGATGAGATGTATTACTGGGATACGTTTTTTATTGCCCAGGGTTTGATTGGGGGCCGGCATGAGCGCTTGGTGCCGGGTTTGGTTGAGAACTTAATGAGTTTGGTGGAGCGGTTTGGCTTGGTGCCTAACTCTGCTCGGTTTTATCATATGGGTCGATCGCAACCGCCGTTTTTGTCGACCTTGGTGCTCCAGGCTTACGGCTTGGGTAAGTCTAAACAGTGGCTGGCTCGAGCGATGACGGTGGCGAAGCAGGAGTATCGGTCGGTTTGGATGGGGACGTTTCATCCTCATTGGCGGCAGGTGTTTCATGGCTTGTCGCGGTTTTATGACATTAACTTGCTGGATGATTTGGCCGAGACAGAAAGCGGTTGGGATATGACAACTCGATTTGACCGAAAAGCGTTGTCGTTTTTGCCGGTAGACTTGAATGCATTGTTATATAAGTACGAGATTGATTTTGAGAAGGCGGCAGTTATACTGGGCCACAAGGAAGAGGCTTTACAGTGGCGCAAACGGGCTATTTTGCGCAAAGGGATGATGCGAAAGTATATGTGGAATGAGGAAAAGGGTTGTTATTTTGACTACAATTTTATGACCGGAAAGCAAGGAGAGATATACTCTCTGGCGGCTTTTTTCCCGATGTGGGTGGGCATGGATGATCCTGAGGTGGCTGGGCGGATGATCGGTAACTTGGACCGGTTTGAAGAAGAGGCTGGCTTAGTGGCAACGGGACGACAGCCGACGGTAGAATCTAAGATGCCGACTCAATGGGCTTATCCAAATGGGTGGGCTCCGCTGCAGCTGATTGTGGTGGAAGCTTTGGAACGGTATGGCTATCGGAGTGAGGCCGAGCGGTTGGCTCGAATATGGATTGAATTGAACCTGAAGTGGTTTGAGCGGACGGGAACTTTTTTTGAAAAATATAATGTGGCTGAGCCAACTAAGGCCGCCACGGATGGACTGTACCCGGCTCAGGTGGGGTTTGGCTGGACGAATGCGGTGTTTGTGCGATTGTGTCGGCAGTATTTGCGAGCGGATGAATTGCCGAGATCAAAGACGCGGTTTAGGCCGGTGCTGGGGCGGATAGCCGTGGGGCCAGTCGCGGGGAAGGGTGGCTTGGGTTAGATGAGCGTGATCGGTTTGTTTGATATTGGGGCGAGTAGGACGCGGTTGGCTTTGGCTGAGGACGGAAAACTGGGTCGGGTAGCGATAACGGAAACGGATGGATCGGCGGGTGGGTTTGGGCGGTTTTTGGGATTGTTGGAAGAGTTGGGGGGTGGCCGGAGATTGGCGGCTGTTGTTGGTGGGTTGCCGGGTCAGGTGGCGGGGAATGAGGGCCGCGTGGTCCAGGTAAGGAACTTGCCTGACTGGAAGGGTATTGAGATTAAGCAGAGGATTGGGCAACTGCTTGATTGCCCGGTTTATATCACAAATGACGTTTTGCTGGGTGGGCTGGGTGAAGCGCATGAAGGCGCGGGTAGCGCGCGGGGTGTAATGGCGTATGTGACGGTTAGTACGGGCGTGAATCTGGTGCGGCTGGTGGATGGGGTTATTGATAAGACGATTGGTCGGTATGAGGTGGGCGAGCAGTTAATAGGTTGGGGGTCGGATGGTTGGCAGACGCTTGAGCAGCGGGTAGGCGGGGCGGCTTTGACGAAGCGGACGGGCAGGGCGCCGTCGGAGGTTAAGGATCCAGCGGTTTGGCGGCAGATGGAAGAGGATTTGGCGGTGGGCTTGTATAATGCGGTGGTTTATTGGTGGCCGGAGTTGATTGTGCTGGGGGGAAGTATGATGCGCGATATTGATGTGCGGGTGGTGCAAAAGAAGCTGGAATTGTTGGCGGAGCCGGATTGGCCAAGGGTGCCAAGGCTGGTGCGAGCGAGTTTGGGTGATGTGGCTGGGTTGCATGGCGCTATGGCGTGGTATAACCAGATACGGCAATAGGGCGTAAGCGTAGGCGGTTTGTGGTATGATTTGAGTAGTTTTTGAGCAAAATAAAAGCCATGAAATGTCCTACTTGCCACGCTCAATTGATGCCGGTTGCCGGAGAGTTGTTTTGTTTGCAATGCGGAACGGCGGTGGTGGCGGCTCGGGCTGATGATGTGGGTCCGGTGCCAGAGGAGACAACGGATCCTTTGTTGCAACGAGCGATTATGGATGCTCGACAGCGTTCGGTGGTGTTTCGGCCGCCAGCGAGGGTGCCGGCGGCGATGGCGGCGGACAAGCAGGCACTGGCGGCACCGGTGGGCGAGGTTGCGGCGGGGCCGGTGGCGGCAGTTAAGTCGCCTGGGTCGTTTGCGTCGATGCGGGCGGTATTGGCTCCATCTCGAGCTGAGCTGGTGGGAGGAGTGGGGGTGTTACCGGTGGGGCAGGCGGCGGGTTTTGATGAGCCGGCGGGGTCGGGGCGGTTGGTAGAATCGGGGGTGCCTCGCGGAGAGGCTGGTCAGA
>CAYOOH010000057.1:0-6576 GCA_964405545.1 uncultured Candidatus Saccharimonadales bacterium
ACATTAGCCAAGATATCCACACCTTTTTGGGCGGTAAGTCGGCCGGTCCAGAGAATGTTAATTTTGGCGCGATCGGGCGCAAAGGCTTGGAGGCCCCGAGCAGAGCGGCGGAAGGCTGAGACGTCGAAGGGGTTGGGAATATTGTAGACAGTCTTAGTTGGAAAAAGCTGGCGGTAGACTTCGTATTCGGATTGGTTAAGGGCATGGAAGCGGTTAACACCGCTAGCCAAGAAACGATAGATTGGCCCGGTGTAGAGCCAGTTATGGAGCTTGGCTTGGGGAGTAGTGGCAATGGGATAGCGCAGAGGGGTGTGACCCCCAAATATGACGGGTGGTAAGTGACGGTAGCCAATGAGGAACTTAAAGATGAAGGCCTCGAGGAGCTCATTTTTACTATAGATAACATCGTATTGCTGCAGGCGTTTTCGAATGGTGGCAAAACCATGAACCTTGAAATAGTGGGCCTTGCCCAAACGACGCCGAATGTCAGTGAGAGCAATTTTGTAGCTGAGCTTGGGGTCGATCTTTTTAAGATAGAAGATACTAAGAAGTTTAATAATGGTTGCTGTGTAGGAGTCGTCCATAGTAAGCACATCAGCGGTGATGTTGGGTCGTTCCGCAAGATTGGCGGCCGTGTCGATATAATATTTCTCCAGGCCACCGCCATGCTCTAGGACGGTGGTCATATAAAAGGCGATTTTCATGACTGGCTACGCTGTCCCCAATACCCCATCGCTCCGGCGGCGAATTCGGCGGTTTTCATGGTGAGGACGCCGAGGCCAAGGACGGGGTTGCGGAAAAGTTGGCGGGGGTGGGAGAGGAAGAGGCGGTAGCGCTGGAGGGGGCCGACTTGAGCGGTAAGGGTCGAGCGCTCGGGATTGCGGGCGAGGTAGGCGCGGGCGTGACGGGCGTAGTAGTATTTTTTGCGCAGGGTGGTGCGGAGGTCGATGCGGCCTTCGTTGTGGCGGATGAACTCCCCTATCCGACCGACGGGGCCGCGGGTTTCGATGCGGCGAGCCAGATCCCAGTCCTCGCCGCTGACGAGGGTCGGATCGTAACCGCCGGCTTGTTGGTAGGTCTGGCGGTCAAAGAAACGGGCGGCTTCGATCCAGGGGACACCGACGTAAAAGGACCGCTCGAGACGTTTGCAGGCAGCCCAAAAACCTTGGCCAAATGATTCTTCTGGAATTACAAGGCCCAGCAGCTCGGGGTCTTGGCCGACCGCCTTGACGCAGGCTTCGATAACGCGAGAGCCAAGCTCCATATCGGAGTCAATGAGGGCAACATAGCGGCCGGTGGCTTGGGCGACACCAAAGTTGCGCTGAGCAGAGCGCTCGGGGCCACGCAGGTGGACGTGGGAGGTAAAACGCTTGGCCAGGGTGGCGGTAACGTCGGTGGAATAGTTGTCCACAACGATCAGCTCGATGTGGGGGTAGGTTTGAGCGGCGATGGATTGTAAGCAGGCGCCGAGAGTGGCGGCGCTGTTTTTGGTTGGAACGATGATGGAAACCAGTGGTGGTTGCATAAGCCTCGTTATTGTAAAGATTGTATTGGGCGGTGTGGTTGTGCGAGATGCCAAAAAGGTGATGGTTTTTTGAGTGGTGGTTGTGGTTATGGTTCTTGAGCCGGTTGAGTGGCTCGGGCTAGTCGGGAGCCAGGGGGTGGTTGAACTCGTTGGGAGGCGGAGAGAGGTGTCTGTGGGTCAATGGCCGGTTGGACTCGCTGGGCAGCGTGGGACGGGACGGGCAGTCCTAGAGCTTGTTTGAAGTCGGCATAGCTGTGGTCAACGCTAAACTGGCGACTCCAGTCCCAGGCTGCTTGACGCAAGGCGTTGTAGTGGTTGGGATCGGCTAGAAGTTGGTGGATGGTGGCGGCCAGGTCGGCGGGAGTGTTGGTGGTGGCGATGAGGCCGGTTTGATTGTGACGGACGCTGTCGCGCAGGCCGTCGACGTTGTAGACCAGGGCGGGGGTGCCTTGGGAGGCAGCTTCGGTGACAATAAGGCCCCAGCCTTCTTTGACGCTCGTAACTAGGATGGCGTGGCAGCGCTGCATGAGCTCGAGTTTGATGGCGGGCGAGACGGGGCCGAGGTAGTCGATGTCGGCGGCAAAGGGGCTTGAGGCGATGGCGGCTAGGACGCGGGCGCCATAGCGGCCGGCGGCAGCGCCGGCGATTTTGAGCCGGAGGTCGGGGTTGCGGGATTTGGCCAGCTCAAAGGCGCGGATTTGGTGGAGAGTGCGTTTCATAGAGCGAATGGAGCCGAGGGATAGCAAGGTGGGCTGGGGGTATTTGGTAACGCTGGCTAAGTCGGTCAGCGGCTTGAGCTCGATGGCCTCGGAGATGAGGCTGATGCGATTGGCCCGGAAGCCGGCCCGGATGAGGTCGCGGCGGGAGCTGTCAGAGACGGTGATAGCCTGGCGGGGGCGGAGGAGGCGTAGGTAGAACGGCTCAAGTAGGTAGCCTACGAGGCCAAGTGGCCAGGGGAGTTCGTAAAACCAGGTCTGGCGGCAGAGCTGGTGAAAGAAGGAGACAGTCCGGACACCGCTATACCAGCCGGCAAAGTAGGGCATGGTGTTGCATTCGTCTATAACCAGATCGGCAGCCAGCTCGGCCCGGTGGGCGCGGTAGTAGCGCCAAGCAGCCAGATAGGTGGTGAAGCGACTGCCGACCCGGATGATGTCGAAACCGTTGCGGTGGTCGGTGGGGGTACTGCCGGGAAAGCCAGCCACGATGAAGGTGACGCGGTGGCCGTCGGCCACCAGGCGCTGAGCTAGCTGCTCGTTGATAACTTCGGCCCCGCCGGTGAACGGGTTGGAGCGGTCTTTAAAGGTAAACCAAATGATGTTCAAAACCGCCGGGCCTTTCGGATGACGTAGAGGGGGCGGCGCAAAACTTCGCTGTAGATATTGGCAATGTAGAGGGCCATGAGACCTAGACAAACCAGGACGATGCCCACCAAGAACAACAGCACGAGGGCCAAGATGGCGGTGCCGGAGAACTGCAGATTCCAGGGATCGTTGAGGAGATATTTCTCGATAAAGATGAAGCAGCCGAGGGGGAATGAGACGGCCACGATAACGAGGCCGACGTAACCGGCTAGCTTGAGCGGCATGAGGCTCATGGAAATGCAGCTTTGGATGGCCAGGCGGATAAGCTTGCGGTAGCTGTAATTGGCCGAGCCACTAAAGCGGGGCGACGGATGGTAGTAGACAAAGGCCTGGCGAAAGCCGAGCCAGTCGATGAGGCCGCGGGTGAGGCGGTTGTGCTCGGTTAGGTGGTTGAACTCATCGATGGCCAGGCGGTCGAGCAGGCGGTAGTCGGTGGCGCCGGGGATGACTTTGATCTCGGAGATGGCGTTGAGGATACGGTAGAACCAGGTCGAGGCTAGGCGGCGGAGGAGGCTGGCGTGCTGTTTGCTGGGCAGTCGGACGCCGACTACCACATCGGCCAGGCGGCGCCATTTGTCCAGGAACTCGGGAATGAGGTCGGGTGGATGCTGGAGGTCGGCATCGAGGATGATGGCGGCCTCGCCACGGCACCGGTGGAGGCCGGCGGTGACGGCGATTTCTTTGCCAAAGTTACGGACGAGCTCGACAGACTGGACGATTGGGTCGGCGGCCGCTAGCTGAGCAAGGGTGGCGGCGGTGCCGTCGCTGCTGCCGTCGTTAACGAAGAGGAGTTCGAACTTATAGGGCAGGTTGTGGATGGCGGCGGTGACGGCCTGGTGAAAGGGCTCGAGGTTTTGCTGCTCGTTGTAGCAAGGAACAATAATGGAGATTAGGGGTTGGTCGGCGATGGTTTTGCCCTCCGTTGGCTAATGATTGACCATAAACTTGTAACGCTTACGAGTATAAGGAGACAGAAACTTCCTTCAATGAGACTATTTACAACCAAAACAATGGTTTGGTGCTGCCAAAATAGCAAAACGCCCATGGCCACCAGTCCGAGACTTGCGGTAATAGCAGCCCTGGCCTGGCGCTGGGCCATCTGGTAGTAGAGCAGCAGATTGGCCACTGACAGGACAAATATGGCCAGGCCGAGCCGAGGCAATTGGCGGGCATAGTCAAGGTATTGATTGCCAACAAGGAGGCGAATAACTGTCTGGGGGGCGGCGGTAAAAATCACCAGACAGCCGGCCCCCAGGACCGCCACAAGAGCCAGCGACCGGATAAGGAGCGACCGATTGTGGTCCGGCTGGCCAAGCTTGACCGAGGCGACGAGGACGGCGGCCAGGGGGGCGGTTAGGAAGAAAATAATGCGAGCGATGGTGGCAATGCCGGCGTAGAGGCCAGCATCGTGGGGGCTAAAGTAGTGTTTGACGGTAATAATGTCGACGCTTAGGATAACGTTGACACAGAGCGAGACAGCCAACACCAGGCCGGCATAGCGCAGCTCGGGACCAATAAGGGCGAGATGAGGCCAGCTACGGCGGAGCTGGAGGTCGGGCCGGCCAAGGCGGCGGGCCAGCCAGTGGGTGTAGCCGAAGTTAATGACTTGAGCCAAGAGAACGCCAAGGATAGCGCCGGTAGCACGGAGTCCGACCAGGACGAAGGCGGCAGAGGCGACGAGTTTGCTGGCGGCGCCGACGATATTGGACCAGGCCAACTGGCCGAACTTGTGAGCACCCTGGAGGTAGGAATTGCTGACGGCCAGCGAGATGCCCAGAAAGGTGGCCAGAGCGAAGAGGAGAAAGGGTACCAAGGATTGAAACTTGAGAAAGGCCTGCAGAGCAGGGCTGGCCAAAGCAACTACTATCAGCAATCCGCCGCCAATGATGAGAGCCAACCACTCGAGTTCACGAACGAGGCGGCGACGGTGGGCGGGGTCATCGTATTTGCGGAAGATACCGACAGTAACAATGCCGAGGACTTGCAAAAAAACGCCGGCTTGGAGAAAGAGCGAGATGATGGCTTGAACCTCGCCAAAATCGGCTGGAGTCAGTAGGTGGCCAAGGACGGGGTAGTAAAGATAGTTGAGGAAGGCAACCAGGAGGGAGCCGCAAAAGAAGATGAGGTTGTGGCGGAGAAAGGTGTTAGAGGCCAGACGGCGGAGGAGGGAGGGGTTGATGGCCTGGGTGGTAGGGTTAGGGGGCGTGAGCGCGGACTGGGATGTGGGAGTTTTGTGAGGTCCAGAATTAAGCATGAGCGGCATATTACCATGTTTGGGGAGCGAATTCATTAGACGGTGTGCGGAGGGAGGGTGTGGGCGGGGAAGAGTGCGCGGAAGAGTGCGCCGCCAGGGGGGATGGATCCATACAAAAGGTGACGGCTGGTATTGAAGACAGGAGCCTAAAATGTTAATGTGTGTGGGTTCATGATGTGGTCCTATACTTTGTATATGACCCTCACCTCGGAAGTATCCGAAAGCAGCTTTCGTCTACTCCCTCACTTTCGAGGTCCTATCGTCTAGCGGTTAGGACACCGGGTTTTCATCCCGGCAACCGGGGTTCGACTCCCCGTAGGACTACCAAAGAAAAGTTTTTATCGTTTATAGACCCCGCCACTACTTTCACCGCCTGAATAACTGGAGCCGAATCACCACCTTGACCAGGCTGGTTACCGCTTTTCCAGAGATCTGACACACCTGCTCCTCCTTGGGTAGTTGAGTCGGCGGTGACGATTCGGGTTCGGCCTAGCCTCTAAACACTGGTATTATTTTTTTATGTCAAAGACTAGAATTTTACTTTTTACTATGGCTGCTTTCATTCTTGGTGTTGTTGCTGGTGGTTATCTATTCGCCAAAACACAGCCGCGGTCGTTTCTCTCAGTTCAAAGCTGCGACCATTGCTTAGGCGCAAATGAACTAACTGGCCTAGCGGGATCTGTGCTGGTCAACCAGGCTCCTCTTTTGCTCAAGCCTGTTGTCGTGCTTGAGACGGACAAGACTGTGGCAATAAAGAATCCGAGACCGGAAGCCAGTTTTGATTACGTAATAATACCTAAGAAAGATATTAAGGACGTTGGCGAGCTTTCTGAGGCTGACAAAAGTTATCTCGTTGACGCTTATGCTGTGATCGAGCAGCTGATACAGAAGTATCATCTCCGTTCATATCAGGTGCTAACTTATGGGCCAGACTTGCAGACGGTACGATACTTGCATTTCCATCTTGAAGCTGGAAAATGATTATTCGAATTACTTGCGATTTTTTCGTTGACTGTATCTAGTATACATTACTATTTGGATCGCAATGATTAGAAGAAATTGTACGGCAAATACTTCCGGCCACCAAATACCAAACAGGCCTATTCCTCCGTTTGCGCCAGGCCGCCGCCAGCATTTTTGTAGACCTTGGTCAGGGTGCCGGTGCGGTACTCCTTGCGAATGAGCACCACACCGGAGGCCGATTTGGTGTACTCGGTCCAGTTGGTGCCTTGCTGGATCTTGGTGTTTTGGTCTGCGGCATCGTAGGTGAAGGTGATGGGAGTGCCGGCGCCCGCCAGTTGGGTGATGTTACCGTGGTCGTCGTAGGTCGGGGTGCCGATCTGGGGGTCGGCGGAGGAGGCCAAGCGGTCGGCGGCGGTGTAGCATGCGGTGTTGGTGACGTTGGCGGAGGTTATGGTGTTCGTGACGCTGGTTGA
>CAYOOH010000058.1:0-6539 GCA_964405545.1 uncultured Candidatus Saccharimonadales bacterium
TGGGGTCGACGAGGCTTGGCTGTTGGGGACGGGCTGGGCGATGTCGGGGTGGGCTGGGTACTAGCGGCTAGGGTGGGGCCTGGTGAGTGGTTGGTTGTGGCATGGGGCGGGATAGGCCTAAAAAAACCAAAAGCACGGCCTAAGCCCAGGATGCTTATGAGTAGGCCTAGGACGACGAGACTGGTGACGGCGATTTTTTGTTTGGACGAACTGATTTTTTGTTGGTTTGGTCGCACCCGAAGCCCCTTATGCTTGTATGGTACCGTATTGGCTACCAGATGGCAAAGGGCGGAACGGGGGTTTAACTAAAGGGCTGCTCGAAGCCGCTTGAGACGTCTGGCATGGAGAACAACATGGGCGATAGCACCCAGGATATTGCTGGCGAGAAAGGCTAGGCCGATGCCGGTGAGGCCTCGATTGATAAGGAGATAGGAGCCACCGAGAGCGACGAGGGCTGTGAAGGCCTGTATGGCAAGGCTTAAGCCTGTGCGGTGTTCGATGTTAAGGGTGACGTTACCGAGAGCGCTAATGCTTAAGAACAGAGTGCTAATGGCGAGGTATTCGAATAGGACGATGCTGCCGGTGGCGTAGGCAGCGCCAAAGAGTCGGAGGACGTAAGGGGCGATAAGTATGGCGATGATGACGAGTGGAGTTATGACTAGAGCTAGGATTTTGGCAGCGTGGCGGAGGTTGCGTACGTAGTCCTTGGGGTCGTGTGAACCTTCGGCCAGGAGGGACTGAGCGATCGAGCCAGGAATGATGTAGAGGACGACAGCAATGGTCCAGGCCATGGCAAAATAGGCGGATTGGGCGCTGTCTAGCTTGAGTATGATAAGGCTGGGCATGAGTTGGGAAGGCAGTCCGGTAACCAGGGTGCCGAGGTAGTTGTTGGTGATGAATCTGCGAGTGCGGCGGAGTATGTCGAAATTGGGTCGGCTCCAAAATTGGTAGTCGCAGTAGCGGGTCATAAAGTAAAGGCTGAGTCCAAGGGCAACGATGCCGGCGGCGGCGTAGGCTAGAAAGATGCCTAGGGCGCCTAAGGTTAGCAAGAACAGGGGCAGTATGAGTCTAATGAGGCCGAAGGCGGCGTATGAGGCGGTGTGGTATTGGGCTTTGCGGCGAGCGATAAAGACGCTGTCGGTGAGTGAGTTAAGGGTTATGGCGGTTAGGATGGCGCAAAATAGCAGACTGCGGCCGAGGTTGTGGGTAAAGAATGGCAGGTGGGCGCCGAGGCCGCCGGTTATGGTGGCGTAGACTGCGCTACCGGCCATTGCGGCTAGGGCCGTTAGGATAAGGGCGGCATTGATATCGCCGCTGGCGGTTTTGGACTGGGGGATGTAGCGGATGAGTCCGGTATTGAGGCCGAGCATGCTGAGATTGGAGATGAGGATGGAAATGGAGATGACGGCAGAGGCCACGCCTATATCGGCTGCGGTATAGAGGTGGGCGACAAAGAGCCAAAAGGCAAAACCAAAGACCGACAGGACGCCGGTGCTGGCGATTAAGAAGCCGGCGTTTCGAAACAGGCTTTGGCTGGCGATGAGGCGGACAAAACTGGTAAGGGTGCGGATAAGAGTTTTCATGAAGGGTCTGGCTGGGTTAAGGGGGCTAGCTCAAGACCGCGCTGGCGGAGGGCCTCGATGAGCTGGGGCAAAATGGCTTGGGTTTTGTCGGCATGGTGGTGGATCAAAATGTCGGCGCATGGGGGGACTTCGGCTAGGACTTTGCGGTAGATGTTGGTACTGTAGACGCCTTGCCAATCGTCTGAGTCAACGGTCCAGTGGACGATTTTGAGGTTTTGAGCCTGGACGAGTTGACGGATGGTGCGGTTGTAGCGACCCATGGGCGGCCGAAACCAAGGGGTTGAGACGCCGCGCTGGATTTGGCTTGTGATTTGATCGGGGCTAAGGGTGAGGAGATCGGTGTGACTATAGGTATGGTTACCGATGATGTGGCCGGCGGCTTGGATTTGGTTGATGAGATCGGGGTGCTGGCTGGCCCATTGACCGATAACAAAGATCATGGCTTGCGTCCGGGCAGCGGCTAGTATGTCCAGCAGGCGATGGATTTGCTGGCTGGAGCCGTAATCGTCAAAGGTGAGGAGGATGTGGTGGGTCTGACGGTGGGCGTGTTTTTCGGCGGGCAGGACGCCGATCTTGAGGTTGCTGAAGGTGCGTGTGAGCCAGGATTGGAGGGGGTGGTAGGTGCGGGTGGAGGGTGGGAGGGGTTGGAGGTAGCCTCGGATAAGCCCAAGGATGCGGGCGGTCTCCTCTAGGGCTTGGATATAGGCAAAGGCCAGGGGGGAAAATCGACGGCTTTGGATAGCCTTGAGCGGCCACCAGCTATAGAGGAGTTGGGGTAATAGTATGGCGACGGCTAAGGTGGCCGGCCAGCTCTGTCTAGCGATGGTGGCTACCAGAGCGGCCGCTAGGATGAAAGGAGCGGGAAAGAATGGCGGGATGCGGTGGTTTTGGCGGTAGAACCGGAGAATGACCGGGCCGCGGTTATAGGCCCGTTTGCAGAGTTTGGCTAGGGTCATGTGGGGCTCGTGGGATATCTTGGCGGTGGGGATGGATAGGAATTGATGGGCTGGATAGCGGGCGTGGAGGCGCTTGGATAGGTCGCTATCCTCTACTCCGCTCATGGTTGGGTCCCAGCCGCCGACACTACGCAGATGCTGGACGGGAAAGGAGCTGTTGGCGCCGTAGAGCTCGCTTACTATCTGGGGGGTTGTGGTGGGGTGAGGCTTGCGAAAGTGGTCTCCAAGATAGGCTTGGAGGCGACTGAGGAGCGTGGGTGGTGTGGCCTGTGTGGGTGGCGGTGGAGGGGTACCAATTTCGGTGGCGGATAGGTATTGGGCGGCGAGGTTGCGAGGTTGGTTGGGGTTTATGAGGACACCGCCGACGCCGCCGACATTGGCTTGCTCGTAGCCGGTGGCCAGTTGTTGGAGCCAATCGGGAGCGGCGATGCAGTCGTCATCGAAACCGGCAAATATATCGCCGCGAGCCATGGCTAGACCGGCGTTGCGGGCTACAGATAGGCCGCCGTTTGTGGCCAAGCGCTTGAAACGGACGTTATAGGGTTGGACGACGACGCGGATATCTTGGGTAGAGCCATCGTCGACTACAATTATTTCGTAACGATCAGCGGGGTAGGTTTGGTGTTGGAGGGATTCGATGGTACGAGCCAGGGTTTTGGCACCGTTATAGGTGGCGATGGCCACGCTAAAAAAGGGTGATTGGGGGGATGTTTGGGAGCGGGAGGTCATAATGCTAGAGCTTCTTTAACGTTGTGGGCGACGGTTTGCCAGTTGTACTGTTCGATATTGAATGAGGGGTCAAGGGTTGGGCGGTTATCGATGGCGGCCAAGATTTTGGCGGCTAGATCGGTGGGGTTGTTATCGGCGATGTAGCCATTGATACCGTGATGGATAAGGTCGGTGGCGGCATTGTCGGGGTGACGGATAGCAACAACCGGTACGCCGGCGGCGTGGGCTTCGATGACAACTAAGCTAAAGCCTTCTCGGAGCGATGGTAAGACAAAGACCTGGGCGGCTTTGATGTGGCGGTAGAGATCGGTTTTTTGTTCAACAAAGCCGATGAGTTGGATGTTGTTGGTGAGCTCAAGGTTGGTTACGAGTTGCTGGAGGTTGGATCGTTCGGGGCCGTCGCCGATGATGCGGGCTTGGATGGTGGGCCGGACGGTTTTTATTTGAGCGATGGCCCGAATAAGGGTATCGAGATTTTTGTGGTCGAGCAAGCGGCCCACAAACACGATGTCGGTTGGTTGGGGATGGGCTTGAACGTCAATCATGTCTTGAAGATTGACGCCCAGAGGTATAGTGGTGATGGGTTTGGTGACGCCGGCGGCTTGGAGGCGGGCGGTCGTGTGGAGCGAGTTGGAGATGATTTTGTCCGGTAGGAGAAAAGCCAGGCGTTCGGTGAGGTGGCCGACAAGGCCGATGGGGCCTTGGAGGTAGTCAAGCCAGTAGCGACGACCCCAGACTTCGTGCCAAGTGGCGATGAGGGGTTTGCGGCGGAGCCAGGTTACGATCCGGGCGCTAAAGAGCGGGTAAAAAGGCATGTGGTCGACATCAAGGATATCAAAGCGGGCTCCGATAAGTTTAAAGGTGGCGAGGCCAAACAAGAGGGCTTGGCGGATAGAACGGCGGTTATGGGCATAGAGTGGATAGAGCGGGCTGATGGCATGGAGGTAGACGCCGTCTTGCGCAATGGTCCGGGGGCCGTTCCACCATTTCATGGTGTAGACGTGGACCTCATGGTGGGGACTAACGAGTCGGCGAGTTATTTCGTGGAGGCGTACTTCTTTGCCACCTTTGTTGTAGGGGTAAACGGTGTCGGAGACAAAAGCCAGCTTGAGGGGGCGGGTAGACGGGGCTGCGGTCAAGACAGCTCCTCGAGTAAGTCAATGGCTGGCTGGGGGCTCGTTTGGTGTGCCGGCTTGGTCGGTGCAACGGGAGGCTGCCAGCGAAGGTTGGCCAGGAACATCTTGAGGATTCGGCTGCCGTCGCCGACGGGATTGAGACTGGACTCGCCGGCGCGGGCGTGGTAGCTGATGGGGACGGAGTAGATTTCTTCGCCGAGACGGGCCATTTTGGTGATCATTTCCATCTCGATGGCAAATCCATCCGATGTGAGATGGGGTCGGAGGTGCTCGATGGCTGGTCGTGACCAGGCAAAGTAGCCGGTCAGGACATCGGTAACATTAACACGGTAGACGTAGCGGACGAGATGGGAGAAGAGCCAATTGCCCAGGCGATTGAGTGTGTTCATGGAGCCGTCGGTGATGCGGCCGCCGAGGCGTGATCCGATCACGACGTTACAAAAACCGGAGTCAAGGGGCTCGACGAGCCGGGTGATTTCTTGGGGACGGTAGGTGTCATCGCCGTCGAGCATAACGACGTAGTCGGTGGTGGGGCTAACGGCATAGAAACCGGTGCGGATGGCATTGCCTTTGCCTTTTTTGGGCTCATAGATGACGGTGGCGCCGGCGGCTTGGGCGACTTGGGCGGTGCGGTCGGTGGAGTTGTTGTCGACCACGATTATCTCTAGCTGGTAGTCGTGTCGTTTGAGCTGAGCCAGGGGAAAGCTACGGATAACTTTGCCGATGCCAGCTTCTTCGTTGTAGCAAGGGATGATGGCGGTAATGGTTTTCATGATTGGAGCCGTAGACGGATGTGGTTATTTTGATCTAGGAGTGCAATGGTAAGTTGGAAGGTTTGGCCGGTTTGGGTAACGCGGACTGGAATGGCCTGGTCGCTGGCCTGGCCGTTGGCGAGCAAGATGGTATCTTGGCGCAAAAGAACGGTGGGTCGGCCGGGTTGAACGAGGGTGATAGCGACATGATAGGTTTTGGCGCCTCCTTCGTGGTTGGTGAGGCGGTAGCGAATGGCGGTGGTCTGGTTGAGCCGCAACAACTTGGGTAGTTGCGCGTAGTTTATAAATGACAGCTCGCTATAGACTTGGTCTTGGCGACTGGTGGATGCGGCCAGGAGATGGGCCACGGGAGGAAGAGACAAGAGGCCGGCGATGACCAGGCCGGCTAGTAGGCACAGTCCGGCGAGCCGCAGAACGGAATCCCCGTGCGTGGAGGGATTCGGGGTGGAGGTTTGTGCTGCCTGAGGCATTATGATTGGAGTTGCCCTTTTAGCTTATTTTGAGCTAAATACAAAAAAGGCCTGAGGCCCTCGTGCATTTGAACCTAGCATGCCTCGTTACTTTTAGCAATGTTTTTGTGCTGGCGTCGAGTCTAGGATATCATGATGACCATGAGCAAGGTCTTGAGCCGATTTTCGTCGTTTGGTGTGCCTCTTGTGGTGTTGGTATTGGGGGTTTTGGTGATGCTTGCGATGCGCGGCTTAGAGCAGGCGGTGATTGTGGCGGTGCTGGCGATTTTGGAAATATCGTTGTCGTTTGATAACGCGGTTATTAATGCCACGGTGTTGCGGCGGATGAATCCGTTTTGGCAGCGGATGTTCTTGACGGTCGGGATGGTGATCGCGGTATTTGGCATGAGATTGGTGTTTCCGATCGTGATTGTGGCGGCGACAGCTGGGCTGGGGCTGGGCCAGGTGGTGGACTTGGTGCTGCATAATCCGGTGGAATACGGGCATAAGCTGCATATGGCCCATCCGTCGATTGCGGCTTTTGGTGGGATGTTTTTGGCGATGATTTTCTTGGATTTTGTACTGAATGAGGGTAAGCGCATCCACTGGATTGAGGTTATTGAGCGGCCGCTGGCGCGTGTTGGTCATCTTAAGATGCTGTCGACACTATTGGGCTTGGTGTTGTTGCTGGCGGTGTCGCTGACCTGGGCTGGGGCGGAGGTATCGCGGGTGGTGGTGGCGGGACTAGCCGGTCAACTGACGTACTTGGTGGTGCGGGGCCTGAGTCGTCTGTTTGAGCACATGGGTGGGGTCGAGGAGGACGACGAGGGTAAGCCGCATCCGGTGCCGACTGGTAGGTTGGGCGGACTGGGGCCGGTGGTGGGCCGGGCGGCGCTGTTTTTGTTTATTTATC
>CAYOOH010000059.1:0-6518 GCA_964405545.1 uncultured Candidatus Saccharimonadales bacterium
GCCGCACAGGCTCGCGGTTAACCACTACCGGTTGTGGCTTACGCGCCGCATCAAAACCCGTTGCCACCACCGTAATTACCAAATCATCATCAATCGTATCATCCAGCACCGCACCAAAAATAATATTGGCATCCGGGTCAACCGCGTCGGTAATCGTCTTGGCTGCCTCGTCAATCTCATGCATCGTCATATTGCGGCCGCCGGTGATATTAAATAGCACTCCCCGTGCACCCTCAATACTTGTCTCAAGCAGCGGCGAATCAATCGCCTGCCGAGCCGCATCCACAGCTCGCGTATCACCCTTAGCCCGGCCAATCCCCATCAACGCCGATCCGGCATTCGACATAATTGCCCGCACATCGGCAAAGTCCAAGTTAATCAAACCGTGGATCGTAATCAGGCTCGAAATCCCTTGTACACCCTGTCGCAATACTTCATCCACAATCCCAAACGCATCCACCAAGCTAGTCTTACGATCAATCATCTGCAACAGCCGGTCGTTCGGAATCGTAATCAACGTATCAACATTTTCTTTCAACTCAACAATGCCCGCATCCGCACTACGCCGCCGTCGATCCCCCTCAAACGTAAATGGCTTGGTTACAATCGCCACCACCAAGGCACCGGCTTCCCGGGCCGCAGCAGCAATCAACGGTGCCGCACCTGTACCCGTCCCCCCGCCTTCGCCCAGGGTAATAAATACCATATCCGAACCCTTAACGGCTTCGTAGATCTCTTTTTCACTCTCCTCAGCCGCCTTGCGGCCTACTTCCGGATCCGCACCCGCTCCGAGACCCCGCGTCGTCTCGCGCCCGATATGAATCTTGTGCGTCGCCTTCGAGTGTACCAACGCCTGGGCGTCAGTATTAATAACTAAAAATTCCACCCCCTGCATCTTGGCTTCGATCATACGATTAATCGCCGATCCACCACCACCACCACAACCTATCACCTTAATGCGAGCAGACGTATCGACTTCGGGCAAAATCTCGGCCATGCTTGTTACTCCTTACCACCAAAAAAATCACGCGGTTTAACATCAACCTATACGTCCGACTATACACCGCCCCACAAAATTAATGCAACTTTATTATTCAGATAAGTACCTATAATACTATGCACAACATAGTTATGCGAAAACGCAGAAAATACCTTACAAAAGCTCTAAGAAAATGACTCTGCGCAATATCCACTCTACCAAAATCAAAAAGTCCGGACGATAACGCCTCGGACTTACTCTCTCTAACCATTTCCCTTACGGTAGTAAGTTCTTAAAGATACCCTTAATCCGGTTAACCGTCTCTCCCAGTCCCGCTCCGGGTGCCGGCTCCTCCTGGGCGTGACTCATGTTCTCGAGCATCAATCCCACCGGCGCCGCAAACGCCGGATCGCTAATACGATCAACAATGCCCGAGAACCCCTCCGGTTTGCCAATCATCGCCGGCAGTCCCAGCGTCTCCTTGGCCAAGTCCTCAATACCCGCCATCTTTGCTCCCCCACCGGTCAACACTACCCCTCCAGGCAACAAATGATCCTTACCCACCTTCTTCAACTCAGCCCGCACCAGCTGAAAAATCTCGTCCAACCGAGCGCCAGCAATATTTTGCAGCTCTTTACGAGTCAGAATCTTGTCTTCGCCCTCCAGCTCCTCGATCTGGACCTTTTCATTCAAGTTCACTTTTGCGGTATGCGCCCGTACATACTTCAACTTAATCTTCTCGGCCACGTCAATATTTGTCTTGAGGCCAATTGCTAAGTCATTCGTAATGTGGCCCGCCCCCACCGGAATGACACTTGAATACAAAATGTCGCCCTCTTCGTAAACCGCCACTCCGGTCGTTCCACCCCCAATATCCACCAATGCCACCCCCAACTCCTTTTGGCGCTTGCTCAAAACCGCACGGGCCGCCGCTAACGGCACCAATACCTGACCCTGAATCGCAATGCCAGCTTGATGAATACTTCGGTCCAAATTCTTAATCGCCGGCATCGAAGCGGTAATAATGTGTGACTCCACTTCTAACCGCACTCCATGCATTCCCACCGGATCCTTAATATTAGTCTGGCTGTCGACCGAATATGACCGCGGAAATACCTGAACAATTTCTCGGTTCGGAGCCAGCTGAATCGCCGTTGCCGCCTCCTCCACTCGAGCCAAATCGTCCACCGTAATCTCCTGATCGGCCCGACCAACCGCAATCACACCCTTGGAGTTCTGGCTCGCCACATGCGCCCCATCAATCGAGATAGTCGCCCGATCAATCGCCACCCCCGAGATCCGCTCAGCCTCGTCCACGGCCGCTGTGATCGACGACACGGTCTCTTCAACATCTACTACCACCCCTTTGCGCATACCGCTTGTCGGAGCCGTCCCAATCCCAATTACACTCGGCAATGCCGCCCCATCTTCGTGCAACCCCACCACACAGCATACCTTGGTGCTACCGATATCCAGTCCAATGTAGATCTCTTCGGTCGTCTTGCCTGCCACTAAGCTTGCTCCTATTGCATCACATTATAGTTCTTACAAACCTGATCGCGCAATCTTTCAGCCAAAAATAACTCCGTCATTTTACAGAGCAAATAATGTATTCGGGTTAAACCGTCACTATCTCAAAACCCTCTTCCGTTACCAACACTGTGTGTTCAAACTGAGCCGCCAAACTTCCATCCTCAGTCCGGATCGTCCATCCATCCGTATCAATATAAATCTCTCGCCGGCCCAAAGTTGCCATCGGCTCAATCGCGATCGACATACCAGCCTTCAAGTAGTCACCCGTCCCAGCTCGACCATAGTTCAAAATCGACGGCTCCTCATGGACGTGATGCCCCACACCATGTCCGCTCAACTCCTCGACAACCCCCAACTTATCTCGACGCAACCGTTTCTCAATGGCCGCCGCAATATCACCCGTCCGCACACCGTCCCGCACCACAGCAATCCCCGCGTCCAACGCCTGACTGGTCGCCGCCAGCAAACGAGCCTGAGTCGGGCTTGGCCTACCGCCCGCCACCACTGTCACTGCTCCATCGGTAAACATCCCCTCAAAATTCACCCCAAAATCGAGCCCCACCAAATCACCCGCCTGGATCACCCGCAAGCCCGGTATACCGTGTACCACCTCATCATTAACCGAAATACAGATAACCGAAGGAAAAGCCGGCACATGCCGATCCGGCTTGTAGCCCAAAAAAGCCGGCTTACCGCCCAAGGCCACCAACTCGCGGGCTGCTCGTTCACCCAAATAACCCGTGGTCTGACCCGGCTCCAGCACCGCCACCAGTCTCCGCAACACCTCAGCCAATATGCCGCCGCTTGTTCTAAGACGCTCGATCTCAGCCGGCGTCTTAACCCGGTTCATCACCGTACAGCCGCCTTCACGTCGCTATATACCTCTTCTGGACTCCGACGGCCATCCACCCGGACCAACAATCCAACCCGATCGTAATAATCCACAACAGCTTGGGTCGTGTGAGCAAAAATCTCATACTTCTTACGGATAACATCTGGTGCATCGTCCATCCGATCACGAGCGCTCAACCGAGCCAAACTCGTCTCGATATCCAGTTCCAACAAAAGCACCTTTGTTACCTTGCGGTGATGCGACTCCAATTCCCGCTCAATCCACTCAACGTTACTCATCGTCCGTGGAAAACCATCCAAAATCAGTGGCCGATCCTCCGGCACCCCATCAATCGCCTCGCCAATCACCCGCTCCACCTCAGCTGCCGGCGTCAGCTGTCCATTATTGAGCGTCGCGGCCACCCGCGGATCCTGCCGCAACAACGTCCCGCTTGATAGGTGAACCCCACCCATGTCCCGAGCCAACATGTCGCCTTGAGTAGACTTGCCGGCTCCTGTCGGACCCATCAGTAAAATTAAAGCTCCCATACCATCCTTATCATATATGGCGCAAACACAGCCACCCCGATCACGGTAGCAGCAGCCGCCGCTACCAGTACACCGCCCGCCGCCATATCCTTAATTAATTTGACCTTTGGATTTTGATTCGGCTCTACCAGGTCCAAAATCCGCTCCACCGCCGTATTAAAAATCTCGGCTAAAAACACCAAAATGACCGCAAAAAACACCGCTGCCAGCTCGATATCGGACACCCCCAATAGCACCCCCAGCAAAAAGGCCAAAACCGCTGCCAGCAAATGAATCCGAGCATTTCGCTCGTGAGCAAACACATGCTTAATGCCATGCAGAGCATGCATCATGCTTTGGCCAAACCCGCGCTGCGCCTCCGGATGAACCCGATCGGTATGATCATCCTTTAGGCCTCCCATAGAGGGCCTCGAGTTATTCATACCGCCAGCCTCTGACTCACCAACCGAGCCACCACCCCGCCATCAGCTCGCGCACCCACCCGCTTCATCACCTCGCCGATTACCATGCCTTTCTGAGCCACCCCCACCTGGCCCATACCGGCAATCACCTCATCTACCACTCGCGCCAGCTCATCGTCCGGCATTGTCTCCGGCAGGTACTCTTGCACAATCGCCAGCTCCATTTCCTCGCGACCCGCCAAATCCTCACGGCCCGCCCCCCGATAGGCCGCAATCGAATCCCGCCGCTGCTTGGCCTCCCGCTGCAGCAACTTCAAAACCTCAGCCTCTTCCAACAGGTGACCCAGCTTAATCTCTTCATTCTTAACAGCGGCTCGCAGCAACCGCAAAGTCCCTGTTCGATCAGCCTGGCCAGCTTTCATGCTAACCTTCATGTCCTCGGTTAATTGTTGGGCAATAGTCACGTACAGGTCCTTATTTTCTGCCGTTATTGTAACCGGTCTTACTCATTACACGAAATCTCACTTCACCGCACAAGAAAAAGGCCCCGTCGCAGGGAACCTCCTTCTTGCCAACTCCTACCCTACTTAGCGAAGTAAGCTTTTGCCTTAGCCGCCTTGCGAGCCGACTTCCGGATGGCGATTTCGCGCTGAGCCCGCTTGCTCAGCGGCTTCTCAAAATACTTATTGCGCCGGGCAATCCCCAGCACGCCAGATTGCTGCACTTTCTTATTAAAGCGCCGAATCATATTCTCTAACGACTCTTTGTCGTCTTTGCGAGTTACTTGAAGCATAACTAATCACCTCCTTTCTCTACAGCGGTAATTATCTTATATAAAAACTCTAGCTAGACTACCAGAAAACCACAGCCAAGGCAAGTTACTCGGCCATCTCCCTGCCACCCAGCACATGAAAGTGCAAATGATGAACCGACTGGCCCACGCTTTCCCCATTGTTCACCCCCATCCGCCATCGCCCTTTGAGTCCCACCGTATGAGCCACCTCCCGTACCGCCATCAGGAGCTGACCAGCCAATTCCTGATCCTCTAGCTCATCTAAGTTCCGAATATGCTGTCTTGGCGCCACCAGCACATGTACCGGCGCCTTGGGATATAAATCATTAAAAGCCACCGCCACCTCATTCTGCCAAACCAACTTCTTGGCCTCGCCATTGGCAATCGCGCAAAAAATACAATCGTTCATACCCCTAGTATACAAGCTAAACGGCCGGCTCCTCCACCCCAAGGGCGAGAAAGAGCCGGCCGCATCCTTTAGAGCTTAGGGATAGCCTCTCAAGGCCTCCTAGCTAATAGTCCCCGTCACCAAACCAACTGGCCGGGCCGTAGTCAGGCTCGTGATCGTCATCCAGCCAGTTCTGGTCCAGATCGTGGTAGTCGTCAGCCCAATCAAATTCATCGTCCAACTCCCACCATACCGACTCAGACATGTCGAGGTCCAGAGCCAGCTCAAGCTCGATCATCCGCTGCTTACCGCGGCGAACCTTTCGAGCAGGTGGCACATCCCAACGATCACGACGCTCGCGCCAATCACTGCAACGCGCACTACCGTGATCTTGTTTGCGTCGATCGCGCCCCAGGCTCCTGGCCCGACTCGCAGACAGTCGCGGCGGCTCAAGCGAGGCGTCATACTCGATGGCAACCCTGCCAACCGGCCAACAACAGACATCGTCACAAATGTCGTCACGAACAAGATAAGCCTGGTCAGTATCCCAGTCTCGCAAATCGCTATCACAGTCATAGCAAATCAGCGTCCAGTCTCGCCCATGCAGACAAAGACCGTCGTAATCACGAGCAAGGAAGTCCCACCAAACCTTGTCCAACAACACGTATATCCTCCTAGGCTCATTCCTGCCAAGAAAAGAAGTCGCTTTCGCTCCCGGGCCAAACCCAAGATCGATAACTAAACTATAACATTAATAATGGCAAAGGTCAAATATAAGCAACCTGAGTCTCAAAACCCCTCCCCTCCCGATAGAACATAAGCCACGTGCAGTCGAGGACTGTTTGAGCGAAAGCGAGTTTCCGCTAAGACAAACGGGGCTTATGTTCGAGAGGGAAGTGAGTGGGAGGTTTTCAAGACTCAGATTAATCTGCTCATGCTTGACCCACCCTCCAAAACCGCCGACAATACTCCATTCAGATAATCCCTCCTCTCATGATTCACCTCACCCTCAGATCAACCCTCGCTATCAGTTCAGCCATAGCC
>CAYOOH010000060.1:0-6477 GCA_964405545.1 uncultured Candidatus Saccharimonadales bacterium
GTTTAAGTTGGTGTTGTTAAATCGACCATACCCCATACATAACCGGAATGCAAGTGCTTTTTACAACAGCGCCTAAAAGCCTGTTGTCCTAGGGCAGTATTGAGCAAGTTTCGTCCTAATGGACTCATCAGCATAAGTATACTTATGGACTTGCACGGGCGGGACTTTACGTCCCGCCCGTAGGAGTTTATGAGGCTTTACTCCTGAGCCTAGAGACTAGCTAGCCGACGGAGCCGGCGTCGCCTTGGGGAACAGATCAGGCGGAGTCACGATCCCGCTCTTGTAAGCATCCGACGTGACAGCATCGGCAATCGGCTGCTCCATCTTGCGCAGGGCCGCCTCGCCGGTCACACGCTCCACCCCCGGAATAGCGATGTAGAGATTCTCGTTCGGGAAACTGGAGCCACCGAGGCGACTTGTCCAGAAACCCGTCCGCCAACTATTGAAGTCCCGAACCAGATCGAGAACTGCGGACTGCGCAGAACGGAAGTCGTCTAGACAACTGACAACCACAGTCAATACCTTGTTGAAGAGGTCGGTCTGACCCTTCAGGTCGGGATACGCCTGGACCAGCAGCGGGAAGAGCCCGGCCTGCCCTGTCGGCGTGTGGAGGTTGAGCTGGCCGGCCTGACCGTGACCAGCAACCGCATCCTTGATCACCTGGTCGAAAGCAGCCGCGTTGGCCGTAGCAACACTCGCAGCCTGACGACTACTGACCATACACTTGCTCAAGTAGTTGGCACCGTTACTGTAGGTGCCACTCAGTGCCGCCTCCTTGGCGTTGCCATCGCTGATGTTACCGGTGTATGTCCCAACACCGATCCCACCGCAGATGCACATCAGGACCACCGCGGCCACAATCGAGCCAACGATGATCATCGTCTTACGAGAGAAATTGCCAAAAGCGCCCACAGAAGGGCTCCCATCTCGAGAGGCGTCGGAAGAATCCATTGCGAACTTCTCCTTACCGGTAACGGGGACTTGACACGGAACTGCGGTACCCCGAACCACCGTCTGAAGCTTCAAACGGCGACTCCATCGTGACACGAGAGTAACCCCACATCACGATAAACCAAACCACCACAATGCTCAGGACATAAAGCACAACTGTCCAGAACAGCCCCCAGCCATCGAGCGGGATCTCGGTCTTCAGATAGACAAAGCCTTGCTGGCCCTTGTCCTCCTTGCCCTCACATCCCATGCATGCTCGCTTGAACGGGTGCTCGACCATCACGATCCGCGGAACAATGCCGTCGCCGAGCGTATAAACCGGCTTCTTCTTGCCGCCTACGACCGTGATTGATGCTGTGGTGGTCCCGAAGACCTTGGAGACGTCGAACGGTGTGTTCGTTAGCTCCAACTGCAAAGCCTGTAGCATCTCGCCGTTACCAACCGGCATGCCAGTTGCGGCGCCAGCCCACTCAATAGTGCTAGCCGAGTCGTCTACGGCCAGCACCAGAATGATGCCGTTCTTGGCCAGGGCATTCTTGCCCAGTCTATTGAGCGAATAGGCCTTAAAGGCATTCAAGTAGCCCTCAAAACTGACGATGCCAGACAGGCTCGAAGCCTTCAGCACCACCACATGCATATCACCCTGCCTCTGTATACCAAGCGGGGCATTATTGCGCATCAACGCATCCTGCCACGCCGCAGCATTCGCGGGCGGAGTCATCCCAACAAAAACCATCTTGTCGGCTTTGAAGTTGTCGTAAATCGGATTATCTACATGAACAGTATGGGCAGGCAGCAGCTTAGCCTTCAGCAACCGGTCAATATCACCGGAGTACTGCTTCAGGATAGTGCTTTCACTTCCCAGGATATAGTTGTCGTAGGTAGCCCGCACCGTCACCGGTGGCGCGTCACCTGCGGCAATCGCGTCATGGAGACGCTGCCAGCGCGGCGGAACACCGCGAGCAACATCACCCGGAATCGGCCGGGTATCACCATCCTCGTCACTTCGCTTCTGCTGCGGCGACGCCGCGAACACATGCGAAGCAATAATGTAAGGAGGGTTACCGAAGTTGTCCGTCACCGTATAGGAAAACTCTTGAGTGGCAATCGGACACGTCTGGTAACGAGTCTCATAGTGGTAGTTGCGGTGAGCAATACTGCCATCCTTCTTGTACGTCGGCGTATCTTCCACCTCTACCCGGTAGCTATCACATTGAAAGGTATTCTCGCAGTTCGATCCACTCTTGCTTTCGTAACAGTCGAAGGACACGACGTCAGCCGACACCAGTGAACCATTTAGGAATTGGTGATAACCGCCAACCTTGCCATTCTGAACAGCACTCAAGCCGATATTGTAAGCCAAGCCAACACCCAGACCAAACACCGAAACCAGGAAAAATACCCCGGCCGTAGCCACGAGGGCCAATGTTCGTCTCGGAAATGCCTGTACGGTAACAGCCGCCAGAAGTCCTGCGACAATTACTCCGGCAATTACAATTGCGATCATCTCCGGTAGTCCTCCTTCAAAAAGGGCTCATGGATGACAATTTTCTATTGTTGTAAATATTCACCCTGGACATACAAAAATGCCCGGAGGGCAATTGTTACTATAGTACTTACCTCAATCTATGTCAACACTTTCCTTGACAAATCCTTACCAACCCCGCATCATAAATCCCTGGCCCCACCCCAACAGATTGGAGCCATCGTGGACACGGTCCTCAGCATCCTCGGACACACCCTGTCCATCCTCTGGATCATAACCGTTTGGTCATGGCACCGACCCGATTCAGCCCTGGCGATCTTGGTTAGCATCTGGTTTGCCATCAAGCTTGGCGGCAACCTTCGACACCGCCGCCGGCCACCCACTGCCCAGGTGGCCGTTCCAGCCAAGCGAATCCCACCTTTTGCAAGTCCACGCAAGCGCAATTTCAAGGCAGGCTTCAAGAAGTTTCTCTGGACGGTTAACTTCTTGATTGCAAGCACCCTACTCTTCAAAACCCTTCTGCTCTACACCAGCGACCACGCCCCCGCCGGCGCCACCGCCACCGTGGAGCTCCTAGGACGCTTCCATGTCCCCTGGGCCGTCAACCTCTACATCGCCGTCGTCCTAGGCACCATTACCGCCGGCACCAGCGCCTACCTAAGCTGGCAGAGTATCGAACGCCGCCGCAACCGAGCTGGTGATCGAGGCGAGACGAAACACACCATGGAAAAATGGGCCAAACGCCTCACCTTCCTGGCCTTCGGGCTGTTCATCACCCTGACCATCGGCCTACCCGTTCTGGAGAGCAGCTGGCTATTTTCTAGCCTCAACTAAACCATCGGGACCGTTAGCCACATCAGCTGACGGTCCCAAAACGTTTTCTGGTGCTAAGAAATCTATTTACCCGACTTCGCCAGCCGCCTCAATCGCCAGTTATGCCACGTCACCAAAAGCGGCGATGCGTTAAATATTGACGAATACGTCCCCGACGCGATCCCGATCAACAGTGCCAGCACAAACCACCGGATCGACTCGCCTCCAAACAAGAATAAGGCCAGTAGTGTCAACAACACCGTCAATGACGTATTAATGGACCGCCCAATCGTCTCCAAAATCGAATTATTCACTACCGTCTCAAAACTTCCCTTATCCCGACGCAAATTCTCTCGAATCCGGTCAAACACCACGATCGTGTCATGGACCGAGAACCCAATCACCGTCAAAATCGCCGTCACAAACAATGCGTCAATCTCAATCCCAAAGAAGCGACCCAAAATCGAGAACACCCCCAGTACAAACAGTGCGTCGTGAAGCAAAGCCGCAATCGCCATCAACCCAAACCCCCACGGCGACACCGGGGGCGGCGTATTCCGAAATGCCCAAGCAACGTACAGCACAATCGCCAGCGATACCAATACCAAACTGATTACCGCATTGCGGGCAATCGCGCTCGATACCGTCGGCCCCACCGAGTCAAACGACAACTCAGTAATCCCCTGCTTGGCCAACGCCGCCTTAAACCTCTGGTGATTAGCCTCGTGACCAGTCTGCGGCGCCGGATCCCGGAACCGAATCTGAGTCTGGTCCCCTCCACCCGCCACCAAGTTAAGATCCCTAAAGCCCAACCCCTTGGCTGCCTCGTTCACCCGCTCAGTTGATACCGCTCCCCGCACCGTCAACAACTGCCCTGAGTTAAAATCAATCCCTAACCGTAGCCCCCAGAGCAACAGCGACACCACCCCAGGCAAAATCATAATCACCGAGATGGTATACCAAATCTTGCGCTTACCAATCAGATTCATCCTTGCGCCTCCTCAGATTTGGGTAGCCTCACCCCATACCAAGCCGCCTTCCGACCCCACGGCTGCCGAATCGCTAGCCTTAGCAGCGTCCGTGTTACCACCACGGCCGTAAACATCGAGATCAGTACTCCAAGCCCCAACGTCACCGCAAAGCCCCGGATAATCGGCGTCGCACCCGAAGTCGCAAACAAAATCGCACACGTAATCAATGTCGACACATTCGAGTCCCGAATACTCGTCCAGGCCCGGTCAAACGCAGCCTCCACCGCGCTCACAAAACTCTTACCAGCTCTCAGCTCTTCCTTCATGCGCTCAAAAATCAAAATGTTCGCATCCACCGCCATACCAATGCTCAAAATAAAACCAGCGATCCCCGCCAGCGTCAGCACGATCGTATATCCCGGCACAAATGCGCTCAACTTATACAGCGTTAGCGTAATCGCCGTGTAGACCAACAACGCCCCTACCGCAAGCAACCCCGCCAACCGGTAGTACAGCAGCATAAACAGCGCCACCACCCCCAGGCCAATGAGCCCGGCCACGAGCGACCGCTGAACACTTTCCCGCCCCAACGTCGGCCCCACCGTCCGCTGCTCCACCAACGTCACCGGCACCGGCAAAGCCCCGGCCGTAATCTCGTCCGCAATCCGCTTGGCTTCTTTGACATCCATATTGCCGCTCAGAATTGCTGTTCCATCCGTAATCGCCTCGGTCCGGGCCGGCCCGAACGTCGGTTGGCCGTCCAGCATCGTTAGCAACAAATTACCGCTCTGGCTCAGCTTAGTCGTCAGATCGCCAAACCGCCGAGTCGCCTCCCCGCTCTTTAACTTCAGGCGCACCACCGGCTGGGCTCGCTGAGGATCATAGTCCGCCACCGCCGAGTCCACATCCTTACCACTAATATCAGTCGGCGCCGTCTGGTTAGTTTGGGAATTAACTTCCACAAACTGCAAATCAGCCGTCTTGCCAATCCGGTCAATCGCTTCGTTAACATCCTTCACCCCCGGCAGGCTCACGCTTACCTTATCGCTCCCCTGCCGCTGAACCACGATCTCGCTCGTACCGCCAAAGTTCGCTCGCTTCTGGATCACAATAATCAACGAGTCCAGAGCCGCCTGACGCGCTGCCGACGCCGTCTTACTAAGATCGGCCTGGAATACCAGCTGAGCCCCACCCTGCAAATCAAGCCCTTGCTCCACGGCCAAGTGCGCCCTTTTAAGGCCAAGTGCCTTTAGAATCACATCCTCGCGCGGCACAGCCAACACCGCCGTTACGACCGCAAGTAGCGTAATCAACCCAAATTTCAGTCGTAAACTCATATCGATCCCTATCATACCCGATACCAGATCAGACCGTCAATCTCGTCCAGCTCCCCCCTCCCGACAGAACATAACCCCCGTGCAGTCGAGGACTGTTTTGAGTGCAACGAGTTCCGCTAAGACAAACGGGGTTATGTTCTGGGGGGGGCGATGGAGAGCTTCGGTGTTCAGGTTATGAAGGACCTAAATCCAGTGCGCCACTACCCCGTCAATCCGGTCCCGGACCGATCCTGGATCAATCTTGGACTCATCCGTATAGTAATGCGACACACGAAAAAAATTCTCCGGGATATACAAATAATGCAGTTCGTCCACCCTGCCATGAAGCCGTTCAATAACTTCGGCCGGTCCTACCGGTATCGCCCCAATCGTCCGCTCCACATGAATCCTCGACAAAAAATGTAGCGCCGCGTCAAACGACAGCCCATTCGCAACCCCATCCGTCGCAATAATCACATTCCGTCCCGCAAGCTGTCCGGGATCGGCCAAGCCATGCTCACCCAACACCGTTGTCATCTGATAAATCTGCTGCAACTTCTGCTCCTCCAGATACAGCCGCATATCCTCCAGATATTCCTCCATCTCCCCCGCCGGGATCATCGAGTTATAGGTAAATGTCCCCGTCTGATCCACCGTCCCCAATACCAAATTAGACTCTCCCGGTGCCGAAATCCGGGCCGTCAAAAGCAACGACAACGTACAATGCAAACGCCGCGCAATCTGCTCCCCCACGGCCACGCCTCCCGGCGACAAGGCCAACACCGCCGTATTCTCCCACCGATAGTCCATCAGCTCACTCGCCAACATATCGCCCGCCTCGGCCCGATTATGGAAATACATAGTCCAAGCATAACAACATTGCCGGCCATCCACCAACCCCCCTCCGCAAGACCGGTATCCAATCTATGGCCCTATAATA
>CAYOOH010000061.1:0-6348 GCA_964405545.1 uncultured Candidatus Saccharimonadales bacterium
GAACCGGTGTACGCGGTTTTGCAGACCGCTGCGTAACCACTCCGCCAAGGTGCCAAACAGCTTGCGTCGATACTAACCGCTTGATTATACGGAAAAAGGGGCCAAAGCTAAAGGGCTCATTACTCCGGTATTTACATTTTCTTTAAACTGGTTATAATATACGTCCGTATGTCCCTATTATAGGGAGGTTGTACCTTGAGAAAAGGCCGCCGCGGGCAGCCTAGACTGTCTGTGCGCAGAACGATTTCGCTCATAAGCGATGAGGCTCTGACTGAGCTGATTCTGGATCATACCGAAAGGGGTTGTGCTTGTACGACTGATCCGTACGGCCAGGTCGCAAAACGGATGGCCGGCGAGTTTAGCCCTAGGGCCAATGCGGTTGCCGCGTTGACCGATCGGGTGCGTCATTGCCTGCTCCTGCTTCAGGGAACGGGACAGCTGCGCCTGACACGGCGCGGCAAATTGATCCACCATGTGGAGGTGTCAACGACTGGGAGCGAGGTAAAACCTATGACCGACCTAGTGACGTTCTCTGATGCGCGGCCGGGTTCGCCGGTAGCGTCGGTTTCGGAAACGGTACCGATGGTAGGCGGAGAAGCGCCTGCGGAAGCGGTTGAGGTCCTGTGGCAGCCAAAGTTGGCTGCCTATCGCGATTTGTTTTTGTTGTTTTTGCTGGAGCAAGACGGTACGGTGACCGACCCGCGGGGCCGGATCGCAACCGCCTTTCGAGAGCGATTTGGATTGCCGCAAAACAGTAATACAAAGACGTTTGGGAGTGAGGCGCTTCGCCTTATGGACCAGGCTGGGCTGGTTTCGCGCCAGCATACGAGGGTAGCAGGCCGCGAGCCGGTCGCGCCTAAGCGAACGTACCTGGTAACTCTTTTACGACCGGGTTTGCCGGGCGAGCTCGAGCGGCTCAGAGCCGCAGAGCCGGACCTGGTAGCCACGGCTATGGCGCTGCGGCCAGCCGGCTCTGCTGCCAGAGCAATGGACGCGCCCGAACCGGGATCGGATACTGGCTCGAGTGAGCCGGCGTTTGATGAGGCCGTGGTGGCGCTGCACCAGGATTGTGTCGATGTAATGATTGTCCTAGCGACTGCTGCCGGTCAGGCGACTCAGCGTGACGGCGGTCAGTACGCCCTGAAGGTGCGAACGGTGTTGCGCCAGGCGGGGTTTCGGGATGCGTCTCGCATCGAAGAGGTGTTGTATTACCTCAAGGAGCTTAGTCTGGCGGTCTGCATTGATAAGCAGACGGGCAGGCACGGCATATATTGGTGGCAGATTCGCCTTGGCGCAAGGCCGAGAATCGAAGCACTAGCCAAGCTGGCTTGCAATCCTGATCGAAAGTATCGGGTGGGCCAGCGGGGTCCGGATATTTTTCCCTTCCAGGAGGTACGGCGTCAGGCAGCGTATGCCGGCGGTACGCCTCATGTTCTGCGTTCTGATCAGGTTGGTCCGGTATCGGTCCAGACTGGTGGAGTACTGGGCGGGACCGCTCCGTCGTCCCCGAACGGCCGAACGGCCCCTCTGGCAGCAGACTCTTCTGGAGCTCAGGCATCTTCGTCTGAGACCGATCAGCTGGTGGACGAGCTCCTGGGCATGATAGAGCGTTATGCTGCGGCGTTGAAGGCCGCTGAGGCCAACCACGCCGAAGTCGTAGCGACGTTGGAACAGCGGATTGCTGAGTTGGTCGAGCAAAACGCCACTCTGGTAGCACAGAACGACAGCCTGATTGCGCGATTGGGCCGTCTGCATTCCCCCGACGTTCTTCGTCGACTTGAGGCGCTACGGCGGGGGCTGGACGGCTAACTATCAACACATGGATGGACCTTCATCGCCTGAGGCGATGAAGGTCCATTTTTTATTGGCCTGAGGCGGTTGGCGGTACGAGGGCTGCTTAGAAGTCGTCGTGACGGAGGGTTTGGCTGAGAGCTTGGGCGAGATCGCCAGTGGAGGGGCGATCGGTTGAAGCGACCTGGAGGCTGGCCTGGCGGATGATGTAGGCGCCAGTGACGAGACTAGCCAGGCGCTGTTGGCGGTTTTGGAGCCAAAAGATACCGAGGGTGGCATAGAAGACGGCCGGAACGAGTGCCAGCCGATAGTTGACGGGCGTGACGACGAGCTGAGGGGTGGGTCGCGTTGGGGTTTGGCGCGGGTCGGAAGCGGGGGTGATGGCGTCGGCGGAAGGTGGGGAAGAGACCTGAGGGCCGGCTATGACGATCTCGGTGCCGTAAACGGCGTAGGTACAGTGACTCGCCGCCGCTAGGTTTTGGATGATTTCGAGTTTATTAATGAGACCGCCACCGGGTCGGATATGAATGGGGATTTGGAGTTGACCGCTGAGCTTGAAGATTTCGGCCATGGTTAGGATAGCCAGGAGGTTGGGATTATCGGTGATGAGGCGGGGGTTATGCTGGAGAATGGGGAGGGCGTCGGCGAAGACGATGGTGGGCTGACGCATAAGGCTGAGCTCCCCGATTAGTTTTTCGATCAGGATGGCGGTAGCGGAATTGTTGGACAGGCTCGCACCGATGGCGACGGCGTCTGTCTCTTCTGCTAGCTCGAGGATACGACCTAGGGCCTCGGGAGCGAGGGAACCGGAGGGACTGGAAGGAGCAAAGGCTGTGCCGGGAGCGCCGCCTAGGAATTTAGCTAGAATGTCGGGGAGGACGACCCGGCAGTCCCCTACCCCGGCGGCGAGGCTGAGCTGATGGATGGCGGTGGGTAAACTGAATTCGGTGGCGTAGCCGCCTACGACCAACAACCGGCCGCCGCCGCTACGAGTGACGGGGCGATTGTAGAGCAGGTCGGGATAGAGGGGCTGGTCGGTTTGGGTAACGAACGGGGGTTGCATCGGCTCTATTATACGCTAGAATTTCCGACTGTTCTATGGTATGATTGGAAAGGCCCCAGTCGTGGCTACCCTCTTCTAGGGAGGAGCTCAAAAATGGAAGCTACGGACAACCGGCGTTTGCTGCCCCCGGCCCAGACGCCGGATTTGCCGCACTTGATGGGCGCTCTGCGCTCTGGAAACCGAGCGTATATTTGGAGACTGGCCGGTGGGCTACGCGCGGTGACGATTGAACGGCGTCGTGGGCTGCGGAGACAGTGGACTTACGTGACCGCAGCGTCGGGTATCAATCTGGAAGAGGCCCTTGTGAAGGCCGATGGATTATGTCGAAATGGCTTTGCCGAGGAGCCAAAGGGACCGTGGTACGCAGCGGGCGAGGAAACAGCCACCAGCAGTATTGATGGCTGGGTTTGGTCCGGTAGGAATGCTGTATTGCTTTGGCGCAGAGGTAACGTAGTCTGTACGCTTCACGAGATTAAGCCCGGGGGACGTGACATACATTCCTCGACTGTGCGGACCGGTTACAGTCCGAATCTATGGCAGGCTATGCAGGCCGCATTGGTGGCGGTACCGGTCGATGTAGTCAGTAAATAGATGTTGTCCCGCTGGACGTAGGTTAGCCTGTATCCAGCGGGACCGTTTTTTTTAATTGTGGGACGGGGCGTGATTTTGGTCGGTAGGCTCTGGGTCGTCGGGGTCCTCATCGACGGGAGGGTCGTCGGGATCGATGGGCTCCTCCTCGAGATCGGCGAAATCGAGTCGCTCGTAGTAGACCGGGGCTTGAGTGCCAATCTGATGGCGCTCAACGATTTCGTCGGCTACTTCGGGGTCAAACCCAAGCCGGATTATGTACTGGACTTTGGTGGCGGGATTGATGCTAGAGAAGAGTATTTCCTCGAGCCGGCGCTCCTGCCAGATAACGTCTCGGTCCATATGACTCTCCTTCGATTACTGGCCCTAGCATACGGTGCGAGAGCGGAGGTGGCATTGGTGGTTTATCCAATTATGTATAAGCTAGAGTTTATGGCTTATGTGTTATCGCAGGATCAGGTTGAGGCGCTACGGCAGATCGGAGCGTGGTATCGGTCGCGGTCAAAACCGTTTTTGACCTTGGGCGGCTATGCCGGGACGGGCAAGACGACATTGGTGGCATACTTGCGCAAAGCGCTGCGTGACCATGATGACGGGGCGCGGGTGGGATTTTGCGCTTATACTGGTAAGGCAGCCCGGGTGCTGGCTGATCGCTTACGACAGCAAGGGGTGACGGTGAAGGGCGACTCGGTGGGTACGATTCATTTGCTGATTTATGATACCGAGGAGGCGGGTGGGGGTGGTGTGCGCTGGGTACGCAAGGAGGCGGTGGAGCGGGATCTGATCGTGGTGGACGAAGCAAGTATGGTGGACGAGGCGATTTGGCGGGATCTTTTGAGTTTTGGGGTGCCGGTGCTGGCGGTGGGTGATCATGGGCAGCTGCCACCGGTGGGGTCGAGTTTTAACCTGATGGCGGAGCCGATGGTGCGACTGGACCGGATTTGGCGGCAAGAAGCCGAGTCGCCGATTATTGAGGTGGCGACACTGGCTCGAGAGTCGGGGATGATCCCGGTGGGCGAATTTGGCGCTGGGGTGCGTAAATTAAATCGAGCATTGCCGGAGACAGGGGTGATGGTGGAGGAGTTTTTGGAGAGTTGGCGGCCGGATTTGTTGATTTTGTGCGGCTATAATGCGACTCGAATCAAGCTTAATCAGGCCATTCGGGCAGCGCGGGGCATGGAGTCGGCGGGGCCGCAGTCGGGAGATGCGGTGGTGTGCCTGCGCAATAACCGGGCCAAGCGGATTTATAACGGTATGGTTGGCCGGATTGTGCGGGCTGTGCCGACGACCGCAGATGATGGCACGGATTGGTACGAGCTGGAAGTCGAGCTGGAGGGCGAGGATTACCGGTACTATGGCTATGGTTTGCGGGAACAGTTTGGAGCAGAGACGACTGTTTCGGACTTGCCGATCGCGCCGGGGGGCGAGCGCGGGGACTTGTGGGATTTTGGGTACGCGCTAACGGTACACAAGGCGCAGGGCTCACAGGCTGAGCGGGTGTTGGTGTTTGAGGAGCGGTTTGCTAAGGCTAGCGAAGAGGACTGGCGACGATGGCTCTATACAGCCGTGACGCGGGCGCAGGTGGAGCTTACGGTGGTGGGGCCTGCTGTTTCTGGAGAAGACTAACCGCTCTCTTGGGCGGAGCACTACGGCGGCCGAAGATATTGGTGAGGGCTTGACTGGAATGAGGACAGTCGTAAAAAATGTGTTAAAGGATAATGGCTTAGCATAGGGTAGTTAAAACGTTTTTGGTTGAGGGACTGTCCTCGTTCCAGTAGGGTGGTTGTGAGACTAACCCGGAGCAATAGATATGCCCCCTACCACACTTACGATTTATATATTGCTGGCGCTCTGTCGGGCGGATTTGGAGCCGAGGGAGATTTATGAGCAGATTGCGGTAGACTCGCAAAGTACGGTATTAGCCCTGGAGAGTTCATTTTATAAGGCGCTGAGGCGATTGGTGGGGGAAGAACTTCTGGAGGACTTGACGCTAAACGGCGGAGGCCGGCGCTATCATTTGACCGGCCGGGGTCGGAGGATATTGGGACAAGAGTCTGTGCGGGTGCGCCGCTTGGCGCTTTTGCTTGGCCAGCGGACGGGCGAGGGTAAAAACTACGGATGACTTTTTTGCCCCGTGTGGTTATGATAGCGCTAACGGTAATCAGATAAGGAACGATGGAAGATAAAACAACTCTCGAAGCAGTTCATCGCTTAATGCTTGAGCTGGCCGAAACCCGCGGTAAGATTAAGAAAATAAAAGACGATCTCAAAGACATTGCCGACCAGAATGACGAGTATCGGACTCTGCAAGAGGAATTGAAGGCGGTATCGGAAAAGCGGGCAACGGCCAAGAAGCTACTGGAAGCCGACAAAGACTACCAAGTGGTCAACTCGGAGCTGGAAGAGCTGAAGTTTAAGTACAAGGACCTCATGGAGATTATGAGTCATCATTTGGTGACGTATTTTAGCGAGTCGGGCGAGACCCAGCTGACGACGCCGGAGGGAGAGACGCTCCAAGTGGTGGTGAGCGCAAAGCTTGGCAAAGAGGTAGCTTAGTGTTATAGTTATCCTCGAGTCATACCCATCTGGGTCGACGCACGTTGAGAGGATAGCTATGGATAGGCGCGAGCAATTGGTGAGCGGAGCAGTTAAGCGAACTCGGATCCTGGTTGTGGTATGGGCTTTGCTAGCTGCGGCTAGCGTATTGCTCTATGGAACCAGCCACGACATTCCCTGGATGACGGTAGCCTTTGGGGCTGCTAATGGGCTCTTCGTGGTTTTTGTCATCGGTCTTACCTTGGTCGGGTCTGTGCTACGAATGCCTCTTTTTAGTCGGACCGTAGGTCATGGTGCGGTTGTTGTGAGCATGCTCGCGTATGCGGCGGCGGCCGGTTGGGTGCTGGTGC
>CAYOOH010000062.1:0-6330 GCA_964405545.1 uncultured Candidatus Saccharimonadales bacterium
ACAGGGATTAACTGAGATGGCGTGGAGTGGTATGTGAAGTGTGGGGTGGTTCAGGTTTGCTACACTAGAGCCAAGTACTGATTATAGGAGACAGAGCTTGAAAGTTAATCCAAATATTTTTCGTGGCTATGATTTGCGGGGACTGGTGGGGAAGGATTTGAGTCCGGAGTTGGCCGAGCATTTGGGGAGAGCGTTTGGGACGTATCTGAAACGGCGGGGAATTACTGAGGTTGTGGTGGGCCGGGATTGCCGCGAAACGAGTCCGGAGTATGCGGCCCGGCTCATGAAAGGGCTGGCGGCAACGGGCGCGGATGTCGTCGACATTGGCATGGTGCTGGTGGGGACGTTTTACTGGGCGCAGTATTTTCTAAAACGTGAGGGCGGGGTGTTTGTGAGTGCTAGCCACAATCCGCCGGAATTCAATGGCTTTAAGTTCGCCAACGGTTACTCGGAGACGCTGGTGAGCGACGGTATGAAGGAAATGTTGCGGTTGGTGACCGAGGAAGATTATGAACTAGCTGAGACGCCGGGTCAGGTGACGGAGCGCGATATTCGGCAGCCTTATTACGACGATTTGATCAAGCGGGTACCGCTCGGGCGCAAGCTGAAGGTGGTGGTGGATCCCAGCAACACAACGGCCGGTGAGCTGGCGCCGGATCTGTTGCGCCAAGCGGGTTGTGAGGTGATCGAGTACAACACCAAGGTGGATCCGACGTTTCCGATGGGGGTGGCTGATCCGACCGAGACGCAGGTACTGGAGCGGGTGCGCAAGGAGGTACTGGAGAGCGGGGCGGATGTGGGCTTTACTTATGACGCGGACGGTGACCGGATTGGGATCGTGGACGAGAAGGGCGGGTTGATCTGGAACGACGTGCTGGTGGCGATTTTTGCTATGGATGTGCTGCGGGATCATCCGGGGGCCAAGATTATGTACAACGTGTTCTGCTCGAAGACGGTGCCGGAGACGATTAAGGCGCACGGCGGCGAGCCGTTTATGTGGCGGGTGGGGCATTCGTTTCTGAAGAAGAAGAACCAGGAGGTTAAGGCGGCCTTTATCGGGGAGCTATCGGGGCATTTCTTTTTCTAGGCTGATTTTCATAACCATGATGACGGGTTGTACTCGACGATGCGGCTGCTGCGCTATTTGGCGTCGAGCAACAAAACGTTGTCTGAGGTGGTGGCGTCGCTGCCACAGTACGCCTCGAGCCCGGAGGTCAAACTGTACTGTGATGATGACAAGAAGGTAGAATTGATTACCAAGCTGGGGCCGATTGTGCGGGCGGACTATCCCGATGCCGAGGTGGTGGACGACGAGCGGGCCGGGGACGGGTTGAGGCTGGATCTGCCGGAGTCGATGTTTGTGGTCCGGTATTCGCAGAATGGACCGTATCTGGGGATCAAGTTTGAGGGCAAGACCAAGGAGCAGTACGAGGAGATTCGGTCCTACCTAGCGGGGCTGTTGCACAAGTTCCCGGAGGTGGATTGGAAGAATAGGATTAGTGCCAATGTGGAGGCGCTGGAGGGGGCGGAGCGGTAGTTATTTTGGGAGCGGGTCTGGGTGGTGGACGCGTCGCATAGTCGCATATAGGGATGACGCCCAGATGGTGGGCTGCGGCATGGTAGCTTGGGGGCTTTCTCACGCAGAGAATGACGAGGGCCTCGCGCTGAGGTCAAGGTCGAGCGGATCCGTTAGTGTTTTATTTTTGTCGGGTAGTCTTGACGGCAGAAATTGATAACGCTACGTTTGTTCTGGCACTCGTAATGAGAGAGTGCTAAGATAGATATGATTTTGATGTTAACGAGGAGTAGAGATGGCATTACAACCATTAGCAGATCGGATTGTGGCCAAGCCGGTGGAGGCTGAGGCTAAGACGGCGGCCGGAATTTTGCTGGCTGATCAGTCCAAGGAAAAGACTCAAGTTGCCGAGGTGTTGGCCGTGGGCAAGGAGGTTAAGGAAGTGAAGGTGGGCGACCGGATTGTTCACTCGGAGTACGGTCCAAACCGGTTTAAGCAGGGACCGGAAGAGCTTTTGATTGTTAAAGAGGAAGACGTCCTCGCAGTAGTCAAAGGTTAAGGCTCGAGCGCACTGCATCTCGTTCTTAATCTTGGAACCTAATTTAAGGAGAACTTATGGCAAAGAAGATTTTTTATGATAATGACGCTCGGGCGCGGGTATTGGCCGGCGCCAAGGAGCTGTACGAGGCCGTGAAGGTAACGATGGGACCAAAGGGCCGCAATGTTGTAATTCAGAAAAGCTACGGCGGTCCGACGGTGACGCATGACGGTGTGACGGTGGCCAAGGCGATTGAAATTGAGGCTCGCAACGACGACACGCTGGGTCGGAGTGTGGGGGCCGAGCTGGTAAAGCAGGCGGCGTCCAAGACCAACGACACGGTGGGTGACGGTACCACGACGGCAACGGTCTTGACTTACCACATCTTGAATGAGGCCAATAAGCTGATTGCGGCCGGTCACAATCCGATGGACCTTAAGAAGGGTTTGGATCAGGCGGCTGAGATAGTGCTGGGCAATGTCGAGGGTATGATTGAGAAGATTGCCGGCAATAAGGAAAAGGTGGCTCAGGTAGCAACCGTCAGCGCCGGTGACCCGGAGATCGGCAGTCTAATCGCCGATGTGATCGAGGCGGTGGGCGAAGACGGCACTGTGACGGTAGAGAAGTCTGAGGCGCTGGGCATGGTCAAGGAGATCGTGGAAGGCTTTAAGATTGACCGGGGGTATGTCAGCCAGTACATGGTGACGGATGGCGCTCGGATGGAGGCTAGCTACGACAAGCCGCTGATTTTGGTAACGGATAAGAAGATTTCGAGTATTCAGGAAATTCTGCCTCTGCTGGAGAAGATGGCTCAGGGCGGCAAGAAGGAGCTGGTGATTATCGCCGAAGATGTCGAGGGCGAGGCGCTGGCGACGTTGGTGCTGAACCGACTCAAGGGCGTGTTTAACACGCTGGCGATTAAGGCGCCGGCTTTTGGCGATCGCCGCAAGGCTATCTTGCAGGACATTGCCGTGCTGACGGGGGCGACGGTGATTACCGAAGAGCAGGGTATCACGTTCGAAAACGCGACCGTGGCGATGCTGGGTTCGGCCCGCAAGGTGATCGCGACCAAGGATGACACCACTATTATCGAGGGTATGGGCGACTTGGCTCAGATTACGGCCCGGACAAATGAGATCCGTGCTCAGATCGAACACGCCTCGAGCGAGTATGATAAGGAAAATCTGGAGAAGCGGCTGGCAGCGTTGGCTGGTAAGGTGGCCGTTATTAAGGTGGGTGGAGCGACCGAGGTCCAGATTGATGAAAAGAAGTTCCGGGTGGACGACGCGGTGGCGGCGACCAAGGCGGCGGTGGCCGAGGGGATCGTGCCTGGCGGTGGCGTGACACTGGTGGATTTGTCCAAGAAACTGACGGTGGAGCCGACCAAGATTGGGTCGAGCGAAGAGGCTGGCCACTTGGTGCTCAAGCGGGCCTTGGTGCAGCCGTTTCGTGAGCTGATGGGCAACGCCGGCCTGAATCCAGACGAGAAGCTGCCGCTGGTGATGGCGGCTAAGGGTGGCCAGGGTTTTGACGTTAATGACGCTAGTAGCCTGATTGACCTGAAGGCCAAGGGGATTGTGGACCCGGCCAAGGTGACACGTGAGGCGATTCAGAATGCGGTGTCGATTGCGGGCGCGGCTATGACGATGGGGTCGCTGATTGTCGATATTCCGGAGGAGAAGTCGGCGCCGGCTGGCGGCGGGATGCCGGGCGGTATGGGCATGGGGGGCATGGACTACTAGGTTCTGCGACCTTCAGTTTTTTAGTCGCCCGGTATAGGGTAATCAAAAAAGGACTCCAGATGGGGTCCTTTTTTGGTGGGATGGTGGCGGGCCGCTGGGACCCGAGCTGACAGTGGGACCGACCTGTGAGGAGGTCCGGCCTGGGGTACCTTTGAGTAGGCGGTGGATGCTTGAGTGCGGGATGAGGTATTGACTGATTGGATTTATTATGGTAATGTCTTGATTGGTCGGACGCCTTGGAGTGCGTCCGGTGACTGTCCTTTTGGGGCAGATGAAGGGAAGTGTTCTTTCCATGACCGCAACCTTGACTGTTTCCGTTTCGTCCGTGCTGGCTAGTCCGGCTCGTGTGGGCCGGGTCGCAAGGCCGACTGCCCCGACGGTGACGGCGACTACTCCAACCTCTCGACCGACTCTGGCGGCGAAGCCTGCGAAGGCTCTGCCGACGGCGCCGGATCCGGCCTCCGAGGTCGAGCGCGTGCTGCGAGCTGAGATGCTCGAGTTCGCGAACGGCCTGGGGTGGTCCGGGTGCTTTGCGATGCGGGGTCGATTCCTGAACAAGGTGTCGAACCTGCCGAGCGAGATTCGTGCGTTCCTGGTTGTGTATGCCAGCGGCCAGCTGGACGAGCAAATGGTGCGCGAGGGCCTGGCCCTGGCGCTGACGTGGGAGAAGCTTCCGGAGCGGGAGCGTGAGGTGGCGGCTGCGGTCGCTGCCCATGCCCGGCTGATGAAGCAAATCTCCCGGCCTACCTCTCTCCCTCCGCTGCCGCCGGTCGATCAGACCGGTGCGGTGGTGGGATACATTGAGCCGAAGCAGCGGCGGGGTCTGGACCCGGCTGCGGTGGAGGCGACTCGGGTGGAGCTGTGGGCCGAGTTTGGCCGGCAGTCTGCCACCTTCCGTAACAAGGCTCGCAAGAGCCCCTGGTACCTGCTGGTGTCGACCCTGATACCGGCGGAGGCCACTCCCAAGGAGATCTCGGCCCGTAACAAGGCCAACAAGGCTCTCCGTGCAGCGCTGACCGAAGAGGCCGCAAGGCTGGAGCGGAAGGCTCAGGAGGCGGCCGCTGCGGCGACCGCGCCCACGGTGGTGGAGGTTTCGACTGACACCACAACCGCTCCCCGTCGCGACTGGCGGGAGGATCTGATGATTCGACTGGCCGCGGTGTGTGAGCACCCCGGTTTCGACGGCCTTCCCAGCTACGACAAGCACATGGTTACGACCGTGTCGCGTACGAGCCGGGAGAGCCTGGAGCGAGTGGTGAGCTACCTGGAGGGCAAGCTCGGCCCGGCCGAGTAGCCTGATAGGCGGTTTATCACGGGGGCGACCAAGCGATTGGTCGCCCCCACAACGGAATTATTGTTTGGTGAGAATGAGGCGGTGGGCCTCGTTTTTTTTGATGAGTAAATTGGTCTAGAGAAGCTGATAATGCTAGGCTTAGGACATGGATGCAGCGCTCCCAACTCGATTGAATCATGGTGTGTTTGCGCGTCGGGCGGGGGAGATTTTGACTACGCTAGAGGAGCTGCGGCAGGAGCGGGGGTGGGCCGAGGCGGTGACGGCGGCGATCGAGGAGTTTGTGGAGCGGGAGCCTCAAGCCGAGTTGCGGCGTTTTGGGGAGGCGCTGGCGCTGGCGCGGCGGATGGCGGTGGTGCAGGAGCGGTTAGATGACGATCGGCAGCGGCTGCACCATGGTGAGCTCAATCATGAGCAGCGGGTGAGTGTGGGCCATCATTATGAGATGTTGCGACAGGATGCTTGTACGTATAATCATCTTTTGCGGGAGGTGATGGAGACGAGCGGGCAGTATTTTTTGCACCGGGAGTTAGAGGACTGGCTGGTGGAAGCCAGCCGGGGTCGGCACGAGTGGGTGTGGGCGGAGATGAGTGGAGCGGCCAGCGAGATTGCCCTGCACGCGGCGTTGCAGGGGCTGCCGGAGCTGCGGGGTTTGCGATACGCGACGGTGGAGGAGGACTTGGCTGGGTACGACTTGGTGGCGGAGTGGCAAGGGAAGCTGCTGACGATTGATGTCAAGACGGGGCGGTATTTTCCGCTGACGGAGCGTAAGCATGGGCATCGGCATCTGGAGATCTCGGTACCGCGGGAGGTGGTGCGGGAGTTTGGGGTGACGCGCAAGGGATTGGATTTGTTACGGGCCGAGGCGCGGCGGGCGTTGAGCGAGGGAGCTACGGTGGTGGGAGCAGGGGTGCAGCGGCAACGGTGGGGGTGAGGTAGGTGAGCTTGGGGTGATGATGCGAGTTGGGTTGGGTAAGGGTGGTTGGACTGGGAATGAGGCGGGAAAAATGGTTCTTGTGTGCTTATGGCGGCTTCTTTTGTTTGACTAACTGGAATCATTGTTATTAAAAGTATTGACATAACCAATATAGTGTGTTAATATCTTGACATGCTTGAGTGTGCTCTACGAGTGTGCTTGATGCTTCATTGACAACGTCTGTGCTATGAGGCCTCGGACTAGGGTTTGTCTGCGATAATGCAGATTGATCGTAGCCCGGGAGCCTCAAAAACTCTCGGGGCCATC
>CAYOOH010000063.1:0-6313 GCA_964405545.1 uncultured Candidatus Saccharimonadales bacterium
GTTCGATGACTCTTATTACCCAGGCAAATGTGGGCTGTATGGTCCAAAATTTACCGACGCACTGCCAACTGAAGGCAACACCCCGGTGACGTGGTCCGGCAACGTGTGGTACTCAAACGGCCACGACGGTGCGGCCATCACCTTCCCCTAGCGGCCGTTTACTTGCCAAACGCCTGCAGGCAACACTGTGGGGCGGCCGCTATGGCACATGTTCAGCGGGGTTTTTGACGGCGGATGGTCCTATGCATATAAGGCCAGGCGCGGCGGAGGATGGCAACTCCATAGACTAGGAATACCAGCAGGCCATAGATAATGGCGACGGCGTCTTCGGACGATTCGATGTTGTACTGGTCGGTGAGACGGACCCACATACCGAATTCGTCGAAGGCCAGGGCCAGGCCCACGCCATAGATGAAGGCCTGCAGGCGGCGTCCGCGGTCGGTGGTAATGGCGATGAAGCCAATGATGGAGAGTACAAAGAAGCCGTAGGTAAAATGGTGGACGTGGGTGCCGCCAACATGCAGAAATAAGGTGGGATGGGTCTCAACAATGATCCGAGCCAAAAGGTAGGTGGGCAAGAAGCCAACGAGCACCCAAAAAGGGATTTGTTTGCGGCGATTGAAGAATAGTTCACGGTAGGCGTAGGCAAGGGGTTTGAGTATGAGCATGATGTATAGTTTAGCATTTTGCTCGAGGGGACGGGTTTCTCGGGGTGGGGGCGCGGTCAGGGCTGGCGGATTTGATGGGCCAGAATGACAGCTTCGAGGGCGGACAGGTCAACGGGGCCGAAGTCGCGCGAGTCGGTGGAGGCGGCGGGATTGTCGCCTTGGAGCCAGACTCGATTGGGCTCGAGGCGAATGATGCGCTTGATGATGCGACGGGCGGGTGCGGCCGGGGTTACGGGCAGGCGCGCGACCACCACCTGGCCGACCGCGGGTACGAACCAAGCTAGCCCCAGGACGGTGTCGCCGGGCAGATAGGTTGGGAGCATGCTGTCACCGCCGACGCGGTAGAGCCAGAGCGGGCTGAGGCGGCCCATGACGAGGCGGCCGAAGGTTAGACTGGGCATGGGGTTATTCTCGGATTACTTCTTGGTGTCGGTTTTGGCGGCGGCCCTGGTGGCGTCAAAGATGTCGGTGATTTCGGCGATCAGGGCCAGCAGCTTTTTGCCTTCTTCGGGTTCGTGGTGATGCTTGCACTCCCCTGCTTGCTTGGTGGCGCGCCAGAATAGGTCATGCAGATTGGGGTGAGCCTCGAGGTGCTCGGGCTTAAAGTAATCGGTCCAGAGGACCCAGAGATGGTGTTTGACCAGCTCGGCTCGGTCTTCTTTGAGCATGATGGCGCGAACTCGGAAGTCGGGGTCGGTGTTGTCGGCCATTTTGGTCATGATGGCGTAAACGGAGGTGGCTTCGATGCGGGCCTGGGCGGGGTCGTAGACGCCGCAAGGCAGGTCGCAGTGAGCGTAAACGGTGGTAGCGGGGAGGGCGCGGATGAGACGAGCGAGGCTAAAATTCATGACTTTGACTCCTAAAGTTGTTGATTTGATTATACGCCGCTGGATCGCAGGCGGCTTTGGTGGTTTTGACATTATGCGTCCCAAGCCACCCCATTACTTCGTAGGGCCTGGTCGCCTCTGCGTTTTTCGCAGAGCCCGATAAGCAAGCTAATGCCGAACTTATCGGGCGAGAAGACCGGCCATACGAAGTAATGGGGTGGCTCGAGGTCAATGTTATGCCGCAAGCGGTTTTTGGCTCTAGCTCGGGATAACCATAAACACCTTGTATACCGCTCATGCTCCAATTTATACTGGTTTTATGACCCAGGTGATGGATGGAGTTCGTCGGACGGTCGGTGTGCGTCAGCCTGTGGCTGCGCAGCAGCGGCCGGTGATGCGAGAGGCGATGCGGCCGATTAGCGCGGCTACATCGCGGGCTAATCGTGGCGTGCGCTATGTGACGGGGATGGACGGCGTGCGCCGGGCTGTTCGGACCCTGGGGCCGACAGCGACGGGTCCGGCCAACCAACCAGTGACGGCGCAACCGATTGCCATGACGCAGGCGCAACCAAAAACGGTAGCGGCAGTCGGGGCCAGGCGGGTAGGCCGGAGCTGGCTGGGTTGGCGGCGGCTAGCTGCTGGGGCAGGGTTTGCCGTGGTGGCACTGGCGGTATCGGGAGTGACGGTGCGGGCCTTGAGCGCGCCTAAGGCCGTGACAGCGCACGCCGAGGCTGTCGCGGCAACTGCTGCGCCGTCTACCCCGTCGGCTACGCCCAGCCCAAGCCCGAGCACGCCAGCTCCTAGCCCAACCACGACTCCGGCGCCGACCCCTCGGGCGGCTAATTTGCAACATTTGCTGGACGGATTTGTGGCGGTTAACGGTAGCCAGTTCGGGATTGTGGTGAAGGATTTGAAGACGGGCGAGACAGCCGCTATTAACCCTAGCCGACAGATTATGAGTGCTAGTTTGTACAAATTGTTTGTGGCTCAGCGGATTTATCAGCGGATTGATCTGGGTCAACTGGGATATGGGGACGCGGCCGGCGGGGGGAGCGGCCGGACGATTGACGGCTGTCTGACGGTGATGATTAATGTATCGGATAATACGTGCGGGCGGGCTCTGGGCGCCATTCTGGGCTGGGGTAATCAGAATCCAGCCTTGAAGATTGAGGGCTACAAGGAGACTAATTTGGCGACACCCCAGCAGACATCGGCCGAGGATGTGGCGCTCTTGTTGAACCGGCTGTACGATGGGACGTTGCTGTCGACTGACGCAACGGCCCGGTTTATGCGGCTCCTGAAGGATCAAAGGGTTAATAACCGGCTGCCCCTGGGTTTGCCCAAGGGAACGGTGATTGCTCACAAGACGGGTGATTTGGACGGCGTGGTCCATGACGCAGGGATCGTGTATGGACCGAAGACGAACTACTTGGTAGTGGTGGTGAGCGGGCCGTGGGCAACCCCTGGAACGGCGCCGGCCAAGTTTATTGACTTGTCGCGACAGTTATGGAGTTTCTTTGAGCAATAGAGACCGGTAAGCGAGTTTTCTGGGCAGTATTTGACATGTAGGAGACTTTAAAAGGTAGGGGGAGTTAAATAGCAAGAGCAGCTAGCTATACGAGATCGGGCCGAAATTTGCGCGTCTTGTCTAGGGCTTGATCATGGCGCCATTTGGCAATCTCGGCGTGGTGGCCGTTTTGGAGGACGTCGGGTACGGTGGCGCCACGAAATTCCGCTGGTCGAGTGTAATGCGGATACTCAAGGAGGCCAGGCTGGCTAAACGACTCGTCGTGAGCCGACTGCTCACCGCCCAGTACGCCAGGTATGAGCCGAATGACGGCGTCGGCGATAACCATGGCGGGCAGTTCCCCACCGGTGAGGACGTAGTCGCCGATTGAGATTTGGTCGTTGACATAGGCCATAATGCGCTCGTCAAAGCCTTCGTAATGGCCGGCAACCAGGATGAGGCCGGCGTCGGGACTGTTTTGATTGTGGGCCAGGTCGGCGGCTAGGTTTTGGGTAAACGGGTGGCCGCTGGGGGTCATGAGCAGGACTTTGGCCGCGGGCTGGGCGGATTTGGCGGCCTCGATGGCGGCAACGACGACGTCGGCGCGCAGGACCATGCCGTCTCCCCCGCCGTAGGGCGTGTCGTCGACGGTGTGGCGGGCGCCCAGGCCATAGTGACGTAGATCGGTGATCTGGATCTCGGCCAGGCCTTTTTCTTGAGCTTTCCAGATCATGCTCATGTCAAATGGACCTTTGAACATATCGGGAAAGAGGGTGATGATGTTGATTTTCATGATGGGTATGGGGGCGCAGGATGTTGGTAGGGCGACGCCTGAATCTAGATGTCGAGATCGTCTAGGTCGGCGAATTCGCGCTTGGTGCGGGCCAGCATTTCGGCCTCGGCGTCATTGTCGTCGGAGGTGGTGTTGGCGGCTGGTGTCGACGCCTGGGCGGGATCGTCGTGGGCCGGAGCAGCTGTTGATTGACCAGAGGGGTCGTCGGCGTGGGCGGCGTGGTGCGTGCTGCCTTCGGGCTCGATGATTTTGAGGTTGACGCGGGCGTCGTTGCGACTGCCCAGAACCCGGAGGAGGGTGCGGATACTTTTGGCGGTGGCGCCGGCTTTGCCGATGACTTTACCCATGTCTTCGGGATTAACAGTTAGCTCGAGCAGAACACCCATGTCGTCGACTGACCGGCGGACTTGGACATCATCCGGGAAGTTAACAAGGGCCTTGACTACGTATTCGACAAATTCTTTATCCATGTCTGGCATATCGGCACTCCCAAATTGTTAGGACTTGTTATTATCATACCATTTAAAATGACCAGCGCTGACAATGTTTTGAAAGCTTCTGGTCATTTTAGGTTGGGACGAAGGGGAGCTGTTGGGTGGCGGACTACTCGGCAGCGGCTTCGGCCGGAGCGGGCTCGTCGGCGCTGGCTGCCTCTGCCTCTTGGGCCGGGGCTGGTGCGTCAGCGCTGTCGGCTGGGGCGGCCGGAGTTTCGGCAGCGACACTGTCGGCTGCGGCGTTGTCGGCTACCGCCTCGGCCTCGGCGACTTTCTTGGGCGCCTTGGTCTTGAGGGCGGCCCAGGCGGGGAGCTTGAGGCCTTCGCGCTGCAACAGCTTAATGACGGAATTTGACGGCTGAGCTCCATGACCGAGGCGAGCCTCGATCTGCTCGCGCTTGATGACGAGCTCCTTGGTATGGGGGTTGTAATGGCCGAGAACCTCGACAAAACGCCCCGTAGCCGCCCGCTTTGACTCAGCCGCGACGATGCGGTAAGTCGGGTATTTGGTACGCCCGGTGCGGGCAAGACGGATAACTAGCATTTACTTCCTGTTTTGGTTAATGGCCCGGGGTCGGGCCGTCATTAATAACTAGGTGATTTTATCTGAGATTGAGGGTAAAAGTCAAGTTGAAGGGTCGGTAGTTGCGGCCGGATCCTTCACGCGCCCCACTGGTTTTGGTTTGTCGTGTGTAGTATTCATAACGGAATCCGATGTTTTGACTGGGCATTCTTGGTCAACTGCAAGCTAAAACATCGGCTTCCGTTATCCCCCGCTCGAGCAAAGGTGTTCTGGTGCTTAGGTATAAAAAGCAAACAGCCCCGACGAATCGAGGCTGGAGCTTGATTCGTCGGGGCTTATCGGAGGTAGGCGGTCAGCTTCTCAACTACCCACCCAGCGGCCTGTTCCGGTGAAGCGAGACCAAGGGCCTCGATAATACTCGGGTAGAGGGTAATGGAGATTGGTTCCGTATATCTGCCGACGCTGAAGCCCATATGACCAGGAAAACGGTCTGTTCCGGGCATAAAGAAGGCGGGCAGTAAGTTATAATCGAGCTGCCTGAGTCGTGCTATTTCGTGGCTCTCAAGCTGGAGACTGATGTCGAAAGCGGTACCTGACGGTTTGAGTGGCAGAGTGACCACACTTAGAACTCGCATCTATAGCTCCTCTCAACGATCCGGTGAGGCGTATTATACTATAGATATTTTTATTCGTTTGGTCAACTCTCTCTTGCTCTGGTCGGGCTGATGTGATTGGGCCGGGAGATTTATCTTGAATTATCTCTGTTAATATGTTATCGTATGAGAGTTCTGTTTTCGAGAGGTTGGAGTACTCATGCAACTCGAATTTCTTGCACCTCCGCAGTATGCCTGGACTAACGACCCGGATGCCTTCGGGAGGTGGATCAATGAGGTTGCTGCCCGCGAAGGCATGAGTAACCCGTCTGCTTCCTACCGCGGAGCGCTGAAGATCATCGATCTCGGTCAGATCAATGAGACCGATGAGACCACACTCCGCGGCATTCTGGCGGAGTACGCCGAGGGCGGTGCGACCTTCCTGACATTCCTCCTGCTGCAGAAGATCGTGGCGTGGTACGCCGACGGCTACCCCAAGAACAGCGCCGGTCTGATTGACCAGCGTCAGGCCTCGAGTACCCGGGATACCACGCCATGGAGGCTGGCCCGGGATCTGTCGGCCTGTATGGGCTATCGGGTTGCCATCCGCGACTGAACAGTTCAACGGCTCCACTGTCCACCCCCGTGAAGGGGCGGACAGTGGAGCTCTCTGTTTTTATCGTGTGGCGCGGCCGGGGTGGGTTTTTATAATCTTAGCGCGCGGCGAGCTGTTTGGCCTGTTCGAGGCGGAGGGAGAGGAGATGCGAGACATGGTGGTCGCTGAGCGTAACACCAAAGAGGACGCGGGCGGCTTGCATGGTTTGGCGGTTGTGGGTGATAACGATGAGCTGCGAATGAGCCGACAGCTCAGACAGGATGGCGCTGAGGCGGCCGGAGTTGGCCTCGTC
>CAYOOH010000064.1:0-727 GCA_964405545.1 uncultured Candidatus Saccharimonadales bacterium
TTCGGGATCAGTTGGATCGTTATGGTGAACTTGATACAACAGCTGCTCTGATTGGCCAAGGAATTGCGGCTACGGAAGCCGATTTATACCTGAACGCTGATGATCCATTGGTTGCGAGTTTGGTTAAATATGCTCCTGGTCGAAGTCATTTTTTTGGCATTGATGATGTTTCTATTACAACTAAAGTTCCAAGTAGAGCGATTGCTGACTCTGATCGATGTCCGGTTTGTCGGGACCAGTTGAGGTTTGATCGGGTATTTTACAGCCACCTGGGCCACTATCGTTGTCTGAGGGGGCATTTTGATCGCCCAAAGCCTACGGTTGCTCTCACTCGGGTGGTTAAGGCGGATGTGACGGGCTCGGAGATGGAGGTGACGGTTCGTGGGCATGAGGTGTCATTAGCTTCTTTGTTGCCAGGGACCTATAATATGTATAACTACTTGGCGACTATGAGCGCGATGTCGGGCTTCGAGGTTGAGCCGCAGTTGGTGGCAACCAGCTTGGCGAGGGTTGAGCCGGCTTTTGGGCGAGTTGAGCGGGTGGAGCTGGAGGGTCGTCAGCTGTATTTGCTTTTGATTAAGAACCCGACCGGTTTTAGCCAGGTCATGGAGACGTTCTTGGCTGGTCGGCTTCAGTTGGCGATCCTGATGGTGATTAATGACTTGGCGGCGGATGGGCGCGATGTGTCATGGCTGTGGGATGTCCCCCTAGAGGTTTTGGTCAAGGA
>CAYOOH010000064.1:737-6172 GCA_964405545.1 uncultured Candidatus Saccharimonadales bacterium
GGCATGTGGTGGTAGCTGGGATTCGGGCAAGCGATATGAGGTTGCGGCTCGATTATGCCGGGATTGCCGCTCGAGAGGCTCGCAGTGTCGAGGAGGGATTGAGGCTCCTGGTAGCTGAGACTCCGGTGGGGGGGTCGGCTTATATCTTGCCTACGTATACGGCTATGATTGAGGTTCGCAAGCACTTGGCGCGTCTTGTACCGATGGCGGAGGTGCGGTGATGAGGGTGATTACGATTGCTCATTTATATCCCCGGGAGATGAATATTTACGGTGATGTGGGCAATGTTATTTGCTTGGTTCGACGACTGGAGCGGCGGGGGTTTGATACGCGAGTGCGGTTGGTGGAGGCCGGCGGTCGGATTGACTGGGATGAGGTGGATCTGGTGTTTGGGGGTGGGGGACAGGATTCGGGTCAGCTGATAATAGGACCAGATTTATTAAAACGGGGCGAGCAGGTGCGGCAGATGGCGGCGGATGGAGTGCCAATGCTGACGATTTGTGGAACGTATCAGTTGTTTGGGCGAGGTTTTACAACGATGGAGGGTCAGGAGCTGCCTGGGATTGATGTTTTTCGAGCTAGCACTGTCGGCAGTAAGGTGCGGATGATTGGTAATACGGTGGCCGAGAGCCGGTTTGGGCGATTGGTGGGATTTGAGAATCATTCCGGACAAACGGTGCTGGAAGCGGGGCAGGAAGCGTTGGGGGTGATGAAGAAGGGTTTTGGAAATAATCCGACGAGTGGCCGGGATGGGGCTATTAGGTGGAATGCGATTGGGACGTATATGCATGGTCCGGCTCTGCCCAAGAATCCAGCCTTGGCGGATTTTTTGCTGTTGGCGGCGATTAGGAGGCGGTATGGCTTGACAGAGTTGGAACCGCTTAGTGATGAGCTGGAGATGGCAGCGGCTGAGGTGGCGGCGGGGCGGCCGCAATAATGGGCTGAGCTGGACAGCTTTGGCCCAGCTGCTTATGCTTGAATTATGATTTTGCTGTCGGACGAGGCAATAACGGAAGTTGAGCTGGAGGGCGCTGAGGCTCCGGAAGGGGCTAAGCGTCGGTCGGCCCGGCGCGGTTTTGGTCGCATGTTGAGGATATTGGGACCAGGAGTGGTGACGGGTGCGGCTGATGATGATCCGTCGGGTATTGCAACGTATTCGCAGGCTGGAGCCCAGTTTGGTATGCAGTTACCCTGGACTATGCTGTTTACGTATCCGTTAATGACGGCTGTTCAAGAGGCCTGTATGCGGATAGGGGCAGTGACGGGCAAGGGTTTGGCGGCGGTGATGCGAGAGCGCTATTCAAAGTGGGTGTTGTATCCGATTGTGGCGTTGGTAGTGTTGGCTAATACGCTTAACATTGGGGCGGATATTGGGGCGATGGCCGCCAGTACGGCCTTGATTGTAGCAGTGCCTTTTTGGCTATTGGCAGTGATATACGCGGTTGGTATGCTGGCGCTAGAAGTGTTTGTGCCTTATAAGGCGTATGTCAGGATCTTAAAGTGGCTGGCCCTGGCGCTATTGGCGTATCCGATCACAGCTTTGCTGGTTAATGTGCCATGGGTCGATGTATTAAAAGCAACGTTTATTCCTCATATCACTTTTAACGCGGAATTTTTCTATATTTTGGTGGCGATTTTTGGAACTACGATATCGCCTTATTTATTTTTTTGGCAGACGAGTGAAGTGGTGGAGGATGAGATTGCAGCGCATCGGTTAGCTCAGAGTGGTGGGGTGCCAAAGCTGACTAAACCGTACCTGCGGAAGCTGCGGATTGATACAGCGGTGGGGATGTTGTTTTCCAATGCTACGGCTTGGTTTGTGATCGTGGTCGGGGCTGTTGTACTGGGAGCTGCGGGTGTGACAACAATTGGTTCGGCGGCGGATGCAGCTAAGGCTCTGGAACCTTTGGTGCATGGTTTTCCGGAGGCTGGCGCCGTAGCTAAGTTGGTGTTTGCGGTTGGTGTGGTTGGCATTGGACTTATGAGCGTGCCAGTGCTGGCGGGTTCGTCGTCGTATGCGCTGGCCGAGACGTTTGGATGGCGGGAGGGGTTGTTTCGAAAGTTTACTGCGGCAAAAGGGTTTTATTTGGTAATTATTGTGGGGACGCTTGCGGGAATGGGTTTTAATTTTATAGGTCTGGATCCTATTAAGGCGTTGATTTTTGCAGCTGTGTTTAATGGTGTTGCGGCGGTGCCTTTGATTTTTGTGATTGGTAGGATCGCGGCGGAGCGCAGGGTGATGGGGGAGTATGTTAGCGGTGGGTGGTCGAGAGTTGGAGTCTGGGTGACGTTTGGTGTAATGGCGGCAGCGGCTGTTGGCTTACTTTGGAGTCTCGCTTGATCTATAGGTGAATGAGGATTGTTTTGGTATACTTTGGGCAAGCAAACAGATAAGAAAGGCCGGTGAGGTTCTGGTATGGTCGAGCAGTTATTTGGCTCAAAGACGCGAGTGAAACTTTTGAGTTTGTTTTTTAATAATCCGGGCCGACCTTTTTATGTGCGAGAGATTACGCGCAAGATTGACGAGCAGATTAATTCGGTTCGGCGGGAGCTGGCCAATTTGTTGTCGATTGGGCTAGTGTCATCGGACGGGTCTAATAACCGGCTTTATTATGAAGTTAATCCCAAGTATGAGCATTATGAGTCACTCAGAAGTATCTTTACGGCTATTCCGATGAAATCGGCTGATCCGGTAGTGAAGGAAACCCGTGAGGAAGATAAGATCGTTAAGCGGTTGCGGTCGACGGGAGCGGTGACATTTGCTTTTCTGACCGGTAGTTTTACTTTGGATAGCCGGACAAACATCGATATTTTTGTGGTAGGCGATATTAATAAGCCACGGCTAGCCAAAGTGGTAGCGGATATGGAGCGGGAAATGGGTCGTGAGTTGAATTATTCGGTAGTGACGCCAGAGGAGTATCAGTACCGGTTGAGTTTGAATGACCGGTTTATTACGGGAGTTTTAGAGGCTAAGAAGATTGTGGTGATTGACGGCCAAGAGAAGCCGTTGGTCCATAGCGATGTGACGTTTGGGGAGTATATACCTACCGGTCCGGCGACAACAGCGGTTCCGGTGGGAATGATTAAGCGACTTGGTCGAGGGAGACAGTAATGGATATTACGTATTTGGGTGGCGGGAGTGTGCGACTGGTGGGGAAGCATTTGAGTTTGGTGTGTGATCCATTGGTCAAGACTAACGCCAAGGCTGATGTTGTAACTTTATCATCAATTGGTGAGCAATTTGAGCACGGCGTAGTGATGGGGGCCATGGTTCTAGACGGTCCGGGCGAATATGAGGTAAGAGGGGCAACGATTACAGGGGTGCCGGCTCGATTACATATTGATGACTCGGGTCAGCGGGGGACGGTTTATAGCATTGTAATTGATGGCGTCAATGTTGTGGTGACGGGTAATATTGCTGGCAAGCTTGATGAGGATGAGATGGAGAGTTTGGGGCAGGTGGATGTGTTAGTGGTGCCGGTCGGAGGTGGGGGCCTGACGCTCGATGCGGCTGGAGCGGCGGCAGTGGTGACTCAGTTGGAGCCGAGTTTTGTGGTGCCGGTTCATTACGATGACGGTGTTACTGCCTATCCGGTACCACAGGCTGGTGTTGAGTTGTTCTTGAAGGAAATGGGGGCTAGCCCTGAGCCGGAGAATAAGCTTCGGGTTGGTCAGCGCGAAGCCGATGCCGAGACACAGGTGGTGCTTCTGAATCGGGTGAGCGGCTAGGTTGGTGGCAGAACGTCGAGTGGATAGTTACAAGGCAAAAGGAGCGGGACTCTACTCCTAAAAAATCCCCGAGAGGGGATTTTTTAGGAGTAAGCCGAGAGTTGTTTTTTAGGCTGCGGAAGGAGCGGTTTTTGCCGTTTCGACTTTGGCTACGCGAGCAACTTCCTCACGCTGCCATTTCTTGAGGGTGCGGATGGTTGAAGAGGCCAGCTTGAGTCTGACTTTTTGACCACCAATAACGATAGTTTTGGTCTGAAGATTGGGCTTCCAGACCTTTCGGGTTTTCTTTTGGGAAAAGGGAACGTTGTTTCCGAACTGCTTTCCCTTACCGGTAATGTCGCAGGCGTATGACACGGGAGCGATCCTTAAAATAACTTGATTAGTGTAATTGATGCTATCATATAAGTCAACCTCTAAAGACTACCGGTAAAAGGTTACGCGGGGTTTTTGTCTTGGGGTAAGGGACGGGCTGAGCGAAATGATGTATTATGGAGGCCATGTCTATCGATTTACTTACGGTGGTATCCTCACTGGTGGCGCTGGTCTTGGCTCTGACGTTGCATGAGTTTGCTCACGCTTTGACCAGTCACTATTTGGGTGATAGTACGGCTCGGGATCAGGGTAGGTTAACCATTAATCCTTTGGCTCATGTTGATCCAGTGTTCACGCTGGCGCTTCCGCTTATTTCTTTTTTGACTACTGGGATCGCTGTGGGCGCGGCTAAGCCGGTACCATTTAATCCCTGGGGATTGCGATGGGGCCGATGGGGCGCGGCTTTGGTGGCGGTGGCGGGTCCGATTACTAATCTACTTTTGGCACTGTTCTTTGCTCTGTGGCTTCGGATGGTGCCGGTGAGTGTGATTGGGTATCAGTTCTTGGGTACCATGATTGCTATTAATGTGGCGCTGTTTGTATTTAATATGATTCCGTTTCCGCCGTTGGATGGTTCGCGTTTGTTATATGCGGTGGTGTCGAGTCGTGTTCGCGCATTGATGGACCGGATTGAGAGCTTGGGGATGGGTCTGGTTTTGGTGATTTTTATGCTGTTTTATTATGTTGGGCTTGGTCACTACGTTAGCGTGGCGGTAAGAGCGATTGTTGGCCTGTTGCTTCCAGCGGGTTTGTTGCCGTAAGATTGGGTTATCTCTGCGCTATCGGTGACCGACACATAATTTTTCTCTGTAAGACTAACTTTGGGAACCTAAGATTGTTTCTGGCTGTGGCCTGGTGACTGAGGGTACCCACCTGCGATTAGCAGGGAAAAGTTGGTGAGTTCGGCACCGTAGAGGCGGAGATAGGACTTATTTTTTTGTTTGAGGTGGGGGGAGTAAAATTTGATTTAATAGCAGGCACGCCCTGTTGACAGATGAAGAGGTGGTTAGTGTGGGCTCAATTGTGGTTGGCAAGGTGCATCGCAGCGCTGGCCGTCTGGGACCAGCTAAGATGTTTGCCGGATTGTACCTGACGGTGGTTGATCCTGGAGTGGTCCAGGAGGGCGACCAGGTGGTACTGACATAGGTTTTGGGATCGGATATATCGTTGCGAGACGTGTATCCGGCCTGTTTTGATGGTTGAGGGTATGGATGGTTATTGAAATTTGGTGTCATTTACGCCATACTGATCAGGTTTCGGGGTGTGGCGCAGTTGGTAGCGCGTACGGCTGGGGGCCGTGAGGCCGCAGGTTCAAGTCCTGTCACCCCGACCAG
>CAYOOH010000065.1:0-6062 GCA_964405545.1 uncultured Candidatus Saccharimonadales bacterium
AAGTTCATCACCATACTCCATCTAGTTATCTGTAGTTTGCGCTTCCCCAACCGCAAATGCAAATAACCTACCCCATCGCCCCAACCCTAAAACCCTCGCCAACCCTAACCCAGCCCGAACCGACCCCGCACCTCCGCCACAATCCCGCCCAATGGCAACACCTCCTGCGCCCCCGAAGTCATATCGCGCAATATAGCCGTCTCTTCGCGCACCTCTTTCTGGCCAATGATGATCGCATACGGTACCCCCAGCTTGTCAGCCCGACCCAATTGCGCCCCAATCCCATCGCGATCAACCGCCCCCACCGCTGACACCCCGCCGTCCAGCAGCTGCTCAATCAATCGGAACGCCGCCATCCGGGCTGGCTCACCCAAACTGGCCACATAAATTCGCTTGGGAGCCGACGGCTGTGGCAATTGTCCCGCTGCCTCAAGCTCAAGCAGCATACGCTCAATACCGAGGGCAAACCCCACTGCCGGCGTCGAACCCCCCCCCAATGTCTCGACCAGCAAATCGTACCGACCGCCGCCACCCAAGGCACTTTGCGCCCCCTCTCGCTCGCCAAAAAACTCAAACACCGTCCGCGTGTAATAATCCAATCCTCTCACCAAAAACGGATTCAGCTCATACGCCACACCCAAATCATCCAAATATTCCAACACACCCTCAAAGTGCTTCTGGCAGTCCGCGCACAAGTAATTCAACGTCTGTGGCGCCTCCGCCAATACGGCGATCGTAGACTCCTCCTTCGAATCCAACACTCGAAACGGATTCGTCGTTATCCGGTCGCGATCACTCGGCGCCAGCTTGTCACGGTGCGTCTCCAAATATTCCACCAATGCCTTCTTGTACTTGGGTCGACAAGCCCCATCACCAATACTATTGAGTTGCAACGACACATTACCCAATCGAATACGCTTATAAAAGCGCAGTGCCAGCATAATTACCTGAGCATCAATACTGGCCGCCGCTTCGCCGAACACCTCAACATCCACCTGATTAAACTGCCGCTGCCGACCCGCCTGCGGCCGGTCATAACGAAACATCGGTCCATACGTATACAGCTTAACCGGCTGCGGCCACGACCCCATTCCCGCTTCCAGATATGCCCGCACCACCCCGGCCGTCAGCTCTGGCCGCAACGACACCGAGTGATCCGACCGGTCCATAAAAGAGTACATCTCCTTAGAGACCGCATCCGTCTCCGTTCCGACGCCACGCTCAAACAACCCCGTCTCTTCCATCAGCGGCGTCTCAACCCGTCTATAACCAGCCGCCTCCACTACCTGGCGAAAGCTGTCGATCAGCGCGTCACAATGAGCCGCCTGCTCCGGCAGTAAATCATACATGCCTCGTAAGCTCTGAAACTGTTGCTTAGCCACAGCCAACTCCTTTTTGTTCTAGCAGAGCTTAGCACGCGCCTCTCTCAAGATCAATTCCGTCCACTCAGACGCCATCGACAAGCCGCCAGCCGCTCAACATCTCGAGGCATATTCCGGCAGCCCTGGACATGAACCGTCACGCCCCGACCCCGCGTCACATATCCCACCAATGGCTGCGGAAACACCGGCTCACAGCACGGCGCCAAACTATAAGGCAGCTCCTCGCCTTCCACCAGCACCTTCCCCGGTACCCCCTCCGCTGGCCTCTGATCCAGGCCTCCGCTGGGCATCACCTCGGCCACCCGGGCCTCCGGCACCAGCCGCCGCACCACCGCAGCCGCCGACAAGCCACCATCCGCCACCGTCACCGCCAAATCATCCACTGATCGCAAGTGCCATCCATCTAGCGCCTCGGCCATCACCGCTTTTGGCACTTCTTCGAGCCGCTTAATCCCCCACGCCGCCAAAACCCGTTCCACCTCCTGACGCCCCGTCGCCACATGAGCTGCCCGCCCCTGCGACTTAAACCAGGCTCGAAGCCGGCTCCGAGCGTGCGCCGTCACCACAAACCCCAGCCAATCCCGACTTGGCGCCGACACTCGACGTGTCACAATCTCCACCACATCTCGGTTCTCCAGCCGCCTGTCTAGCTGTACCATCCGACCATTCACCCTGGCGCCCAACGCCTTCAGACCCACCTCCGAATGAACCGCAAACGCAAAATCAAGCGGTGTCGAACCCTCCGGCAAATCGTATAAATCCCCTTTGGGCGAAAACACAAACAACCGGTCTCCAAACAGCTCCAACCGCGCTCCCTCCACAAACTCCTCTTCCGTCCCCGACGACTTCTGAAGCAACGTCAGTCGCCGCGCCCAGTCCAGCCCCCGCGGCACTGCCCCCACCACCTTGCGCTCGCTATAAGCCCGGGTCGACTTATGAGCCTCGTAGTAAAAATGGGCCGCAAGGCCAAACTCTGCCGCCTCGTGCATCTGCGGCGTTCGAATCTGAATCTCAGTAATACGCCCGCCCTCGGCAAACACCGTCGTATGCAAACTCTGATAGCCGTTCGGCTTAGGCACCGCAATATAATCCTTAATCCGATAAATCAGCGGCTTATAGTGCTGGTGCAAAATCCCCATTACCTGATAACAAACCGCCACATCCGGCACAATAATCCGCACCGCCACCAGGTCGTACATCTTGTCGATATCGCCGTCGACCTTAGCCAGCTTTTTGTAAATACTGTAGTAGCCCTTTTGCCGTGCCTCAATCCGTACCACCCCCACCCCTGCCTCGGCCAGAAAACCGACAACCGCTCGCTTGACCCCCGCCAAATGGCGTCCCGCCTTCTTGGCCGACGACCGCACCAACTGCGCTACCGCCTCATACTCTCCCGGATAGCCGTACTCAAACCCCAAGTCTTCAATCTCGGTCTTAACCCGCCCCATCCCCAATCGATCCGCCAGCGGCCCATAAATCTCCAAACTCTCTCGTCCAATCCGCACCCGCCGGTCCGGGTCCAGAGCTGCCAAAGTCCGCATGTTATGAAGCCGATCAGCCAGCTTAATCACCAATACCCGATAATCCTTAGTACTGGCAAGCAGAAGCTTCCGCAGATTCTCGTTGCTAGCCACCGACCGCGGGCTATCCACCGCCGGCCGAGGAGTAGCCGATAAGCGCAGCTTAGTTACGCCCTCCACTAGCTCCCCTACCTTTGCCCCAAACCGCTTCTTTAATTCGGCAGCCGTTACAGGCGTATCCTCCACCACATCATGCAACAAGCCCGCCATGACTGCCTCATGATCCAAGCCCCAATCAGCCACAATCTCGGCCACCGCAATCGGATGAATAACATAAGGCTGCCCCGTCGCCCGCACCTGGCCCTCATGAGCCCTAACCGCAAACTCTAAAGCCTCATCAATCAACTGGTTTTGGCTGTCCGAAAATCTATTTCTATCATATCGCACAAACATTTTATTCATTGATGATGCCAGATAAAATCATTTGAATCGAGCTTATTCCCTGAAAATCATTTTTATTCAACTCCCCCACTATCGTCACCGCTTGGCCCTCCTGCACCTCCGAGTAACGCCTCGCCATATCAAAACCTACTGCCGTCAGCCCCTTGCCCTCTCGATCCCGTAACCGCAGCCGCATATGTTTGCCCTCTCGGCCCATCGTAGTCACCGCCTCAACCGTCAGACCGCCAATCGCCAATACTGGTCGGACATTGCCACTACCATGCGGTTCCAATAACGCCAAGTCATTCAACAACGGCCAATCCACCCTCGCCAGCCCCTCCAGCCGCACATCCACCGGTACCTCCGTAACGCCACCACCAACCCCACCCAAACTGTCATAGTAGACGTTCAGCCCCATTCGCAGCTCCTCCAACCGCTCCGTCGCCAAGGTATAACCCGCAGCAAAAAAATGGCCGCCAAACTTCTCAAACAACCCCGCATTCGCCCGTAAGGCCTCAACCATATTAAACCCCGGCACACTCCGCGCCGACCCCTTAGTAAACTCACCCAACACCTGGGCCACCAACACCGGCCGCTGCAATTTTTGTACCAACTTACTAGCCACAATTCCCACCACGCCGTGCGACCAGCCCGCATCAGCCAACACCAGCACCCGATCCGCAGCCCGCTCCGCCGCCATCACCTCGGCCGCCGCCAAAATCGCCTCCTGATCCGCTCGCCGCTGGCCATTGAGCTCATCAAGCTCAAACGCAATCTCGCGAGCTCGATCTCCCTCAGCCGTCATCACAAGCTCCAGCGACCGGGCCGCATGCTCCAATCGCCCAGCCGCATTCATCCGCGGCCCGAGCACATAGCCCAAATGATAAGCCGCCAGCTGCTCGAGCCGCACCCCGCCCACCGCCGCCAAGGCCCTCAGCCCCTGGCGCCGAGTTTTACGCAATACTCGCAACCCATAGCTCACCATCGTCCGATTCTCGCCCACCAATGGCACCACATCGCAAACCGTCCCCAGCGCCACCAGATCCAACAGCCATTTCTCTTGTCCCGCCGCTGGCTTACCCGTCCTCTGCTGGAGCGCCCTCACCACCGCATACGCCACGCCCACACCCGCGAGCTCCTTAAACGGATAGCGGTCATCGGGCCGTTTCGGATTAATCACCGCTATCGCCTCTGGAATCACCTCCGGCACCGCATGATGATCAGTAATAATCAGATCCAACCCCTGTTCCCGCGCCCACCCCGCCTCTTCCACGCTTGTAATCCCGCAGTCCACGCTAATCACCAGCTCCGCTCCCTCAGCCTTCAGATGCTCAAGCGCCGCCCGATTAATACCATAGCCTTCCTCAAACCGGTCCGGAATATAGCTCGTAGCCCCAAGCCCCAACGCCGCCAAGCCTTCGATCATTACCGCACTAGCCGTAATACCGTCGATATCATAATCGCCATACACCACCACCCGCTCATCCCGCCGGACCGCTTGCTCAATTCGTGCCGCCGCAGCAGCCATATCGGTCAGCAACATTGGATCTGCCAAGCCGCCCTCATACGCCGGCCACAAAAACCCGGCCATGTCCTCCGGCGCCACTCCCCGCCCAGCCAAAACCTGAGCCACGATCTCCGGCACTACCCGCTTCTCTTCTGCTGTCGGCTTATCTGTCATACCTCCCAGTATACCAACCATCTTGCCAAACTCTCCCCGCCACCGTAATCTAAAGACGGAAAAACCCACGAGCACCCCGCTCATCTGCACCTCAGACCAAAAAAAGGGGAATAGGTCGTGCAACCACACTACCCGCCTCTAACCGTTCGATTTGGCACTATCCCGGGTACACCGTCGGCTACAGCCAGCAGCACCATCCGCATTCGCCTCATAGGTGGCCGGCCCGCCAACTTACACGCCTTTCGTACGAGTATCACCAACGCTGGCCTAACCATCCACCAGGAAAGCGCCGACTACGGCACCTGGGATTGTTCCTTCACCAGAAGGCCACACCAAGTCAGCCCGGACCGTCGCCGTTCCATGATCATCTATCTCAAGACCTACTGCATCGAACGCTGGCTTGGCCACTACCTCATCTCTTACGAAGGTCAGTAACCAGCCATTGTCCCCCAGCCTAGGCTAGCGCTCCTCGCGCTAGCCTTATTTGCACTTACGACAACTTCCAAAACAAGCCCACCGAGCCACGCCGCCATCGTCTGTTGAATTAAAACTTCCGAGCCAAAAAATAAAAATTGGGATCACTCCGCGGCACAAACCCAATCGGCGGCTGCGGCACCCGGCTCATCACCCGCGCTCGATACACCGGTCGCCGCGAACTTCGCACAAACAATGTTTCAATGATCCGCCTCATATAGTCGCCCTGCTCCCTCTCCGCGCCTGACTCTTCAGTACCAACCCCTGCAGCTCGCGATACAGCGCAAACTTTGGATTGGCCGCGTACACCCGCGAGTTGCCCTCATTTGTCACATGCACAAACCCGACCTCCGCGAGCCGTTTAAGCTCTCGTTGCACGTTGCCAGGGTCTTCCTTGATCATCTTGGCCAGACCACGAACATGCATCCGGAAATCGGGATACTTGGTATATATGACAATAATTTTTCGTCGGGTTTTCGACGTTATGAACAATTCAAGCATCTGTTTTTGTTTAAGTTGGTGTTGTTAAATCGACCATACCCCATACATAACCGGAATGCAAGT
>CAYOOH010000066.1:0-5939 GCA_964405545.1 uncultured Candidatus Saccharimonadales bacterium
GTTGGCCTCGTCGAGGGCGGCGTCGATTTCGTCTAGGACAACGAAGGGACTGGGATTGACGCGCAGGATGGCGGCTAGCAGCGCCACGCCGGCCAGCGCCCGCTCGCCGCCGGACAGGGCTGCCAGTGAGGCGAGGCGCTTGCCTTTGGGCGAGGCTTTGATGGCGATGCCGTAGGTTTTGTCGTCGGTGCTTTCTGTTAGCTCGAGTGAGGCGGTGCCGCCATCGAACAGGCGAGCGAAGTAGGCCGAGAATTGTTCGGCCAGAGCTTGGAAGTTTTGGCGGAAGCGGGTGCGGATGAGGTCGTCGAGCTCGGTGATGACACGGCCAAGGTCGGCTTGGGCTGTCTCGAGGTCGGTGATTTGGGCTGACAGATCGGCGTGGCGGGTGGAGACCTCGGTATACTCGGTGGTTTGGTCGGCCCGGGTGATACGCTGGGCCTCGAGCTGGGCGTCAACCCGGGTGAGTTGGTCGCGCAGGGAGTCGAGTTGGCTGGTTGGGACAGGATCGGTGGTGGAGGCCGGGTTGGGCAGAGGCATGTCCCAGGCCTTGGCTTGATGACGAAGAGCCTCCAGACCGGATTGGGCGGCCGCTAGGTCGGCCGTGAGGGCGGCTTGCTGGGCTTGAACGGCGGCTGCGGCGGCCTTGGTGCGCTCGAGGTCGGCGGTGAGTTCAACTTGATTTTGAACGGTGGCGGGGTCGACCGCCAGGTCGGACAGTTGGCGGCGTTGGCGACTGATCTGAGCGGCTAACTTGGTGAGGCTGGCGGTTTGACTACGTATATCGGCCTTAAGGGCGACTAGGTCAACTGCGGTCGAGGTAGTGGCACTGAGTTGGCGCTCCAGCTGCGCGTGGTGATCGGCGGCCCGGGCGACGGCTTGGCGCTGGTGAGCCAGATCTATCTCGAGCGAGCGGGCGGTAATGGTGACATTGGTGTGATGCTCCACGGCGGTTTCGCGTTTGGCCATGGCAGTCTCGAGGCGTTTTTGGGCGGCGGTCAGGTCGGCTAGCAACTCGGCTGCGTCGGAGCGGGTGGCGGCCTTGAGCAGGCGGCCGGCTTTGTGTATAAGCAGCTTGGCTTGGTCGAGAGTTATATCCTTGGCCCCAAGACCGGCAGCCAGAAGTTTGAGGATTTGCAGGGCATGATCCAGGTATTGGTCGCGGGTACCGTCGCCGGTGTCGTGGCGGAGCTCAACCAGGGCGGCTTGGGCCGCGGCCACGTCACGGCCGAGGCGGTCGACGGCCTGGACCGCGCGTTGGGTGGCTGTAGCGGCCGAGGCTAGTTCGGCCTCGAGCTCGGCTTGGCGGGCGCGGGCGGCGGCGAGCTGGGTGGCGGCAGTGGTTAGCTGGGTGGCGAGCTGGTTGGTGTGGACAGTAGCCTGCTCAGCGGCGGCCAGCTGAACGCGCAGGTCGGACTGGTGGGCGGCCGCCGCGTCGCGCTGGCGCTCGAGCTCGGCCAGGTCTGCTGTTAGCTGATCGCGCTCGGTAGCAAGGGCGGCCTGGCGGTGGCGGATGGCAGCCAGATCGGTGTCGATTTTGGCCTGGCGCTGGGTATGCTGGCGAAACTGCGCACTTAGGGTCTTGAACTGGCTCGTGGCGGTTTGGTGAAGGCCGGTCCAGTGGCTGAGGCCGGCAGCCAGACTGGCGAGGCGGAGCTCGGTGCGGCGTTGGCCGAGGCGATCGTGGTCGGCTGTGGCCGCCATAGCGCGCTGGAGGGAGGCCAGACGGGGGGTAAGTTCGGCTAGGATGTCGCGCAGCCGATCCAGGTTGGTGTCGGTGGCGGCCAGTTTGCGTAAGGCGGCTTCGCGGCCGAGTTCGGGACCACGGATGCCAGCTGCCTCGTCGAATAGGGCCTTGCGGTCGACTGGACTGGACAGGAGCAGTGAGTCGATCATGCCCTGGCCAATGACGGCATAGCTGCCCGCTCCAAAACCGGCTTGCGCCAGGAGGGCTTGGATGTCGGCCAGGCGGACTTTGCGACCGGCCAGCCGATAATCGGTCTCGCCGGAGCGGTAGAGGCGGCGGGAGATTTCGACCTCGGTCAGATCAAGGGGAAAGGCGCCGTCGGTGTTGTCAAACAGGAGGGCTACCTCAGCCAGGCTGGCTTTGGGACGGCTGGCGGTGCCGGCAAAGATAACTTGCTCGCGGTCTTCGAGGCGGAGGGTGCCTTTGGCCTGCTCGCCCAGCGCCCAGCGAACAGCGTCGGCCAGGTTGGATTTACCGGAGCCGTTGGGGCCGACTACGGCGGTGACTCCCGGCTCAAGATCCAGGGTGGTTTTATTAGCAAACGACTTGAACCCGGCCAGGGTGACGGTTTTTAAGAACACGGGATTTTAGAGCTCCACCAGCATTGGTTCTATTGTAGCAGGTGGATGGAAGGGGCGGATGGAGCCTGAGCAGAGTGAGATTTCTTAGGACTCCGCGATGGGTTTAGAGCTTAGGCGGCGTTGATCTTGTGGAGGGCCGCCTCGGCGGCGACTTGCTGGCCGGCTTGTTTGGACGAGCCGGTACCTTGGCCAAATAATTTATCACCCACGTAGGCGCCGATGGTAAAGGTCTTGTCGTGGTCGGGGCCGGATTCTTCGAGTACTCGGTAGCTGGGGGTGAGGCCAAACTGGTCTTGGGCGGCTTCTTGGAACTTGCTCTTGGGGTCGAGCCAGGTGCCGTCCTTGAGTATGTCGGGCAGGCGGGAGATGATGTGATCGGTGATGAACTTTTTGGCGGCGTCGTAGCCCTGGTCGAGGTAGATGGCGCCGATCATAGCCTCGGTGGCATTGGCGGAGATGAGGGCGTGGGAACGGGCGTTGCCCTTGGCCTCGCCGCGGCTGAGCTTGAAATATTGGGCAATGTCGAGGGCTTGGGCGACGGCCGCTAGAGACTCGGTCTTAACCAGGGCCGAGCGCCAATTGGTTAGGTCGCCTTCGGGATTGGGGTAGTGGCGATAGAGGTAGTCGGTGACGACTAGCTCGAGAATGGCGTCGCCAAGAAACTCGAGTCGCTCGTTGTGTTCGAGGCCGAGTTTGGGGTGCTCGTTAAGGTATGAGCGGTGGATAAAGGCTCGTTCGAGCAGGTGCGGATCGTGAAAGGTGAGGCCGAGTTTGGCTTGGAAGTCTTGGAGGGGATTCATGGAGTATTATTTAGCGCTTATGCTTATTTTAGCGTAGTTTGGTGCTAGTTTGGAGTTTGGTGAGGGCGAGACGAAACAGGCGTTCGGTATCGCGGTATTCGATGAGGGTCAGAGCCTTGTCTTGGTCGAACCACTTGGCGTCGACGATACCTTCGGAGTCCTCGGGAACAATGGCGTCGGTGTCGCCCAAGGCCTCCATGAGGAACACGTGGGTGGTCATAAAGATCAGTTTGCCTTCTTTGCGATAAAAGAAATGGAGTTTATCGAGTTTTTCGCCCAGGCGGAGGTGGCTGAGGCCGGTTTCTTCGGCCACCTCGCGGACGGCGGTTTGCTCGATGCTTTCGCCGGGTTCGACATGGCCTTTGGGTATGGTCCAGCGGCCAAGGCGATCTTGGATCATAAGGATCTCGACCCGGTCGGCCTCGACACGGCGGAAGACCACGCCGCCGGCGGTGTACTCGCGAACGGCACGAGCCCGATTAGGAGTTTTTGGTTTGGTGGTCTTGTTCGTCGGACGGCGCCGGCGGGGTTTCTTCGGGTTCATAGAATTCGCTGTTACGGTAGATGGTGCCGAGCACACCGTTGATGAACTTGCTCGAATTTTCGCCGCCAAAGGTTTTGGCTAGTTCAACCGACTCGTTGATGGCAACTTTGGGCGGTACATCGCGCTTGATCATGAGCTCATAGACGCCGATGCGAAGGATGATTTTGTCGATTTTGGCAATCTGCTCGACGGGCCACTCGGGTGCGGCCGGGGCAATGATGCCGTCAATGTCAGCTTGATGGTTGTGGACGCCTTCGACGACATCCTCGACAAAATTGGTGTCATCAATGCTGGTTCGGAATTCGTCCAGATTGCGCTGCAGGATGGGATTCAAATCGAGCCCGGCAGCGTCGCCCCCGCGAAAATCATGCTCGTAGAGCGTTTGCATAGCGACGATACGACCGAGGTGACGATTGGATGCCATGGGTGCTTGGTTAGACCTTCTTGGTGGGCTTAAGTAATCCGAGGTCGGCGGCCTTCTTGAGGCGGCGAGGCACGAGAGCGCCGGTGGCGGCGGTGACGAGCTGAACGGCCTTGAGCGCCAAGTGGGAGCGGTGCTGGCCCTGGATGGCCCGGGTTCTGCGTTTCTTTGGTACAGCCATGATTGTTATGATCCTTTGGTTAACGATGTGGTGGGAGCGGTGGCGTCGTCTTCTTTAGTATACTTGTCGGCGGCGTCTTGAATACCCGAACAATCGGGAGCATGGAGAATTTTGATGGGCAGGTTCAAGATTATCTCTTGCTCGATCATTGGCGCCAGATCGATGGTGCGATCGACGATGGGCATATCATCGTCGCGGGGCCGCTCACTAAAGAGCTGGGACAAGGTTACGGTAATGGGACGACTAAAAGTGCATAAACAACGGTCGCAGTCGAGCTGGATCTGGGTTGAAACCTTACCGTTGAGCATAAGGCCGGTCTCGAGCCGGGTGAGGGTAAAGTCGCCCGTAATGTCGTCTACCAAGCTAACCGCCTTGAGCTGGGGGCGCTCGTGGGCGATGTGGTAGGCACGGTTATACCCGATTGATTCAGCTAGAAGGTCTCGTACGTTGATGTGCATAGCACTTTAGGCGGATTATACGCTATTTATAGAGTTTTGGCAAAGCCGAATGCAAAAGATCACCCTTGAGCGGCGAATCAAGGGGTGAGACTACGAGAGGAAGAGGAGCCAAATGCCGCCTAAAAGGATGAAGGAGCCGGCCAGGCCAAGAAGTACGTTAAGGTCTTGGCGACGAGGGCGGCGGCGATTGGTGAGATCGTCGGCCAGGTCATGGACGGCAAGGCGCAGATCGGGGTCGATCATGAAGACCACACCTACTAGGGTGAGGTAGGCGGGGACGTAGCCGATGAAAGATAAAAATAGTTTTTGGCCCAGTGTGGGAGCGTAGATGATAAAGAATCGGGTTAGAATACCGAGCAAGAGGGCGGCGACAATGTTGGATTTGAGAATGTTCCAGGCGGACCGGCGAGCCTGAGCCCGACGGAGCTTGCGATGCATGGCGGCTTGGAGCTGGGCCTCGCGGGCATCGTAGGCGGCCTGAACGTCGGGCGGTGCGTTGGGCGCGGGCGGGTTGGCCTGGTCGGCGCGAAGTTGGTCGTAGTCGCGGCGGGCGGCCGGATTGGACAAGGTTTGGTAGGCCTCATTGACGGCCTGCATAGCCTCGGGGCTACCGCCGGCGTCGGGGTGGGCTTGTTTGGCGACCGCCCGGTAGGCTGCTTTGATTTGGTCGGGCGAGGCGGTTGGCTGGAGGCCGAGGACGGCGTAGTAATCGGGAGTGGGGTTCACGGCACGAGCCTGGCTGTCATGATTTATTTGACCACAAAGTTGACCAGCTTGCGGGGAACGACGATGGTCTTGGCAATGGTGTGACCGGCCAGGTGGGGGGTAACTCGAGGGTGGTCTTGCGCGGCAGCGGTTAACTCGGCATCGGAGGTGTCGGGTGAGGCCAGGAAGTGACCGCGAACTTTGCCATTGACCTGGACGACGATGGGGACGAGCTCATCTTTGATGAGATTGGGGTCGTATTTGGGCCAACCGGCGGTGTGGATACTCCCCTGCTCGCCCAATTGGTGCCAGAGCTCCTCGGTTAGGTGGGGAGCGGCCGGCGCCAGCAACAGGACAAAGCTACGCAGGGTGCGCTGGGCCAAGGCAGCATTGGCCGGGTCAGTGAGGGCGGCTCGGGTACGGGGCTCGGTCAGGTGGTTGAGCAGCTCCATGAGAGCGCTAACAACGGTGTTAAAACGCATACCTTCGAGGTCGTCATGGATTT
>CAYOOH010000067.1:0-5938 GCA_964405545.1 uncultured Candidatus Saccharimonadales bacterium
GGGGAGGGCGCGCGTGTGATCGGGCTGGCGGGCAGAGAGCAGTTTGGCAGCTTGTGAGGGGCGGTCGGCTAGAACTAGGCGGCGGTAGAGCTCGGCCCACCACGAAGCGCTGCCGGCACCGAACAGGGCGCCGGCAAGCCAGACCGCTAGACCGGCGCCAATGGCGGCCGGCACATGGAGGTGGCTAGGTGCGACAGCAATGACGGCGACTGCGACAACGACGAGGGGAACGGCGAGAGCCAACTCGATGGCGGCGGCGGCAAATTTGAGGCCGAGGAGCTCTAATCGATGGCTAAAGAGCTGCCAACCGAGTTTGATGGCGGCGGCTGGCGACAGGAGTGACAGTGTGGCCCCGATGAGACTGAGGCCGCGCGACAGCGACAGGGCGACCAGGCCATAGAGGAGTAACAGGAAAGCCAGAACCAGGATGACGCACTGAATCTGCGGGTCCATGGGCCAGTTGCCGCCGCCAAATAAGACGAGACCAGCTATGAGTCCGAGGATAATTACCTGTGCTAGATCGTAAGCGCAATCGATAATGAGGCGACGACCAAAGGTGTTGATGGCTACTCCAACCTGGTGAGACAGCGAAGCGGGCCGGGCATCGGCCTCGCGAGCGATGCCGTAGGTGATGGCGGCGAGACCTATGCTGCGACCGATGTAATAGAGAGCGGTAATAAGGCCGAGCTCCAGGCCAAGGCGCCAGCCGCCGCCGGTAAGAGCCGCCGCAAGCTGGTTTAGCCCGCGGCTTAATGCCAGCCAGGCGGCATAGGCGGCGACGACTCCAAAGCAGGCGGCTGCCAGGGCAGCCAGACCCAGCCAGCCTAGATGGAGGCGCGAGCGCAAGCTAAGACCGATTATGGCAGCGAAGTGGAGAGAGGGAACCTCTAGCCGGTGAGGGTGGATCCGGGCGGGAGCGGATGGTTGGGGGGTGGCCGAGTACGCGGCCGGGCCGGATGAGTGGGGATGACGGACTGGTCGCCTGGGTGCCAGATCACTCATGGTGCGAGGGGCCGAGGAGGCAACTGGCCCGGCGGCAGCTGGCATTGGAGTCGAGCGCGGAGAGAGGGGCTGTGGGGCCGAGGGCTGAGCGGTAGCGAGGACAGCGGCTGCCGAAGCGGTTTTGGGTTTGGGTACGTCGAGGCGGCCGGCTTTGGGCCGGCCGGGCTTACGCTTGCGGGGCTTGGGTTCGGTGGCGGCTAGATCGATGCGAGTGCGGGTATGGATAAGGTCGGTGGGGTTGGTGAGGGTCGCGGAGGGTGCCGATGGGTTGGTGGCTAGCGGAGTGGTGGCCGGAGCTGGAGCGGGGTGTTGGGGAGGTGGGGGAGCGGGCCGGGGAACGACTGCCTCGGGAGTCGAGGGCTCGTCTGCTACAACGGGCGCGTCTTTGAGCGGCAGAATTTTGACGCCTTCGGGCAGGCCGTTGGCGCCAACTGCAACTTTGGGGCTGACGGCGGGGACGGACTTGGGTGCGGGCGGTTCGGGGACCATTTGGCCACAGTTAATACAGAAGTGCTGATCTTGTACAGCAATGATGTCTTTGGAGCGGCAATTCGGACAGACCATTGCTTGTATTTAATCATTTTGGCGTAGGTTTCTCAATCTGCTTATGCTCATTTTCTATCGACGAGCTCGAGCAGTTCGGGGACTTTAGCGCCGACTGGCTATTTGGATTGGGGAGAGGTGTTGGTCTGGGAGGTGTTGGCCACGGCTTCGATTTCGGTGGGGTCGAGTCGATTGGGTAGATGGATACGGAAGGTGGAGCCATGATTGAGCTTGGAGGTAAAACTAATGTCGGCACCAAGTTTTTGAGCTAACTTCTTGGTGATGTAGAGACCGAGGCCGGTGCCGCCAGTTTGGCGAGTGCGATAGTCTTCGGAACGATAGAACTTGCCAAAGATTTTGGTTTTGTCGCTGGCCGATATACCGATACCGGTGTCTGCTACGGCAAAATCGGTGCCGGTGGCGGAGCGGGTAACTTGGAGCGTGATGCTGCCGGTGACGGTGTATTTGATGGCGTTGGTAAGGAAGTTTTGGAGGATTTCGCGCAGTTCGGGCTCGCTGCTAACGACGTGGCCAAGGACGTCGTCGGTTTTGAGTTGGAAGGTCAAGCCTTTGGCTTGGGCGCCGGCCTTATGATCGCGGGCCAGTTGATCAACCAGCATGCGAACATCAATAAGCTGGCGCTTGATCTCGAGGTCGCCTCGCTCGGCTCGAGCCAGGGTGCTGAGATCTTGAATGAGGTCGCTTAAGAAAATAATGTTGTCATGGGCTTGGTTTACGAGGTCGCGAGCTTTGGGGTCGATGGTGGCGAAGTTGGGCAGCAGGGCGGTTGACAGATTGGCCTCGGCGATGGCTAGAGGTGTGCGGAGCTCGTGCGAGGTAACCGAGATGAACTCGTCGCGCTCTTGATCAAGGGATTTTTGCTTGGTGATGTCACGAAAGACGGCCATGTAACCGCCCCAGGTATCGGACTGAAAGCCAAAGACGCGAACAGGCGAGAGGGTGAGATCCAAATCCATGCGCGAGCCGTCCGAGGCCTCGTAAATTAGATCCTGGCGGTTAAGCGTGCGGTCGTCGGCCTTGATAAGCCGGAGCAGGTTGATGTGTTTACCCTGGCTGTCGCGCAGAGGCAATAAGTCGTTGATGGGTAGGCCGGTGATGTCGCGGTTGGTATTGAGCAGATCAAGCGCGGCAGCATTGTAAAGATAGACGTTGCCTTGCTCATCAACGGCCAGGACAGCATGCGACAGGCTGTTGATGAGCGCTAGGAGGCGCTGACGTTCATTCTGGATTTGGCGGGTAAAGCGGCTTTCCAGCAGATACTCCTCGTTGTGGCTGCGAACGGACTGCTCGGCCAAGAGACAAAAAATGATGAGGGTGGCCAGCTTGATGACAAACTGGGACTCGGGGCTTAGTGCCAGCGGATCAAGCTGGATATTAAGCAGAACAAGCGTAATGAAGAGTTGGGCGCTAAGCGAAAAGGCAAATCCAGCGATGCCGTAAGAGGCGATAACGGCCAAGATCAGAAGGTAAAAGAAGGGATAGTAGGGACTGGTGAGGCCGCCACTGAGTACCACCAGCGTAAGAACAAATAGATGGTCTACGGCTAGAGCGTTGAGGCGGGAGCCGAACCAGGGTTGACGCAGTAAGTGGGAGCTGTGGCGTAGGGCATTGTAAACGGCGGTCAGTATAAGAAGAGTTAAGACAACCAGACCGTTGGTGCCGGTAAAGGGGTAGGTAATGAGCACGAGAGCCAAACAGATCCAGCGGATGGTTCGAGATGAGGATTCGTAGTATTCGTCTTTGTCAAAAACGGGCCGGGTAACTGTGGCTTTCACGGTCGGGGCTCGGTTAGGCGAAAATGGCGACGGTGGCGTACCACTACAATGCATGCGCCCACCACCAGACCAACCACGAGCGCAAGCCACAGCCAAGCCCCGGTTGAACCGGGCTGGTCAGTGACGGGATGAGGGGCGCCATCGGCTTCGCCGAGGAGCAACTGCTGAGTGCTACCGGCCGGGGCCGACGCCTGGAGCTGGTTGGTGCCAGCCTGGAGAGGGGCAAGCCCAGCCGGCTGGAGGGCGGCCGAGTCGGCACTTGAGCTGCCGGTACCGGTGGCGGCGGCTGCTGGGCCGAGGTTGGCGGCGGCCGGGGCGGGGGTGATCATAGCTATATTGTAGCGCCTAGAGACAACCTGAACAACTTAAGCGGTTTTGTAAGCTACTTAGAGGCGAGATTAGACGATGCGGTGACGCTTACGCTCGGTGCTCGTGAGGTAGCGCTTACGCATGCGCAAGTTAGCCGGAGTAACTTCGAGCAGCTCGTCGTTTTCGATAAAATCGAGAGCTTCTTCGAGGGTGAGCTGGGTGTAAGGGGTGAGCTGGGTTTTCATGTCGGTGGAGGAGGCGCGCACGTTGGTGAGCTTTTTTTCTTTGGCAACGTTGATTTCCATGTCTTCGCTGCGGCGGTTGAGGCCGATGATCATGCCTTCGTAGACTTTGGTGCCGGGTCCGATATAGGCGGTGCCGCGTTCTTCAACAGTCTCGAGACTGTAGGTGGTGGCAGTACCGGCCTCGGCGGCGATCAGGACGCCGTTGCGGAGCTGCTGGAGGGCGGAGCCGAGAGGCTCGTAGCCGGTCAGGAGGCTATTTACGATGGCTGTTCCTTTGGTGCTCGTAATGAGGACGTTGCGCAAGCCTAGGAGAGTCCGGGTGGGCAGGGTGTAGGTTAGCCGAGTGGTGGCTTTGGTGGTGGGTTCCATGGAGACCATGGTGGCTTTGCGGCGGCCGAGCTCGGAGGTGACGGCACCAACGTATTCTTCGGGGACTTCGATAATGAGTTCCTCGATGGGCTCCATGACGTGGCCGTTTTCTTGCTTGGTGACGACTTGAGGACGGCCGACTTCGAGCTCAAAGCCTTCGCGGCGGAGGGTCTCGATGAGGACGGACAGGTGAAGCTCGCCCCGCCCTGATACCAGGAAATCGGAACCGCGGTCAACGACCCGGAGGCCTACGTTGGTCTCGAGCTCGCGTTCGAGGCGGGCGCCGATTTGGCGGGAGGTAGTGAACTTGCCTTCGCGGCCGGCCATGGGACTGGTATTGGGGCCGATTTGGATTTGGAGCGTGGGGGCTTCGATTTCCATGACGGGCAGGGCCTCGGGGGCGGTAGGGTCGGCGATGGTGCCACCGATATTGGCGGCAGATACGCCGGTAACCCAAACGATGTCGCCGGCAATGGCCTCTGGGATCTCGACCCGCTCGAGACCTTGGGCCGCGAATAGTTTGTCGGCTTTGGCGTGGGATACGGTGCCGTCGCGGTGGATGTAGCTGAGCGCTTGGCCGGCCTGAAGGCTGCCGCGTTGGATGCGACCGATGGCATATTTACCTTGGTATGAATCCCAGGCTAGGCTTGTAACGAGCATTTGGAGAGAGCCGGTGGGATCAACGCGAGGGGCCGGAATGTCGCTCGTGATGGCGTCAAAGATAGGACCGAGGTCGGCCGGAGCGTCAATCTCGGCCGGAGTGGGTAGGTGGTCCCAGGCTTTGCCGTCGCGACCAATGCTGTAATAGACCGGAAACTCGAGCTGGTCGTCGGACACGGCGAGGTCCAGGAAGAGGTGCTCGATCTCCCCCACTACCTCGGTAGCTCGCTGGTCGCGTTTGTCGATTTTGTTGACAACGACGACGGGCTTGAGGCCAAGGGCCAGGGCGCGGGTTAGGACAAATTTGGTCTGGGGCATGGGGCCTTCTTGGGCGTCGACGATCAGGAGGCAACCGTCGGCCATGTTGAGGGTACGCTCGACTTCGCCGGAGAAGTCGGCGTGACCGGGGGTGTCGATGATGTTGATTTTGTAACCATTGTGAGTGACCGCGATGGTCTTGGCACTGATGGTGATCCCCCGTTCGCGCTCGAGGTCGCCGGTGTCAAGGATGGCGGTTTGTTGCATTTCGGCCTGGTTGTCGCGAAAGGTGTGGGATTGCTTGAGGAGCCCATCGACGAGGGTGGTCTTGCCGTGGTCGACGTGAGCTATGATGGCGACGTTGCGAATGTTGGTGGTGGAGATTGGTTGTGACATAAGATGACGTAAAACGCCGCGGGATAGACCGTGGCGCGAGTTGATGTTGTTTTAACTTTAACACAAGTTGTTTGATGTGTCCACACTGTTTTGACCTGAGTCTTGAAAACCTCCCACTCACTTCCCTCTCGAACATAAGCCCCGTTTGTCTGCGGAACTCGCTATGCTCAAACAGTCCTCGACTGCAGGTGGCTTATGTTCGGTCGGGAGAGGAGAGGAGCTGTGGGGCTGATGGACAGCTGGGGCGGGGTCGAGTGCGAAGAGGCAGATTTTGGTATGATGGTGGTATGAATGAACGGGAGCCGGGGCAGCCACCTTACACGAGACGTTTTGACCCAGGCGAGGCGCTGGCCGGAAATA